>NZ_MUNH01000325.1:0-15254 GCF_002154615.1 Streptomyces recifensis | reverse complement strand
CCTGGGACCCCCGCCCCCAGCCGCCCTTCCCCTGGCTGCGCCCGACCATCCGGATACGGCTCACCCTGCTGTACGGCGGCATGTTCCTGATCGCCGGCATCCTGCTGCTGTCGATCATCTATCTGCTGGCCGCGCAGGCGATCAGCACCGGCAACCAGCCGCTGTTCAAGATCGTCGGCTACCAGGACCTCCGGGTCTCCAGCGGCAACTGCCCGGCGATCAACAACACCACCAGCCTGTCGCTCCAGGACTTCAACACCGCGATCAGCCAGTGCGTCGACCACCAGCGCCAGGTGGCCCTGGACAACCTGCTCAGCCGCTCGCTGCTGGCCCTGCTGGGCCTCGCGGTGATCGCCTTCGCGTTCGGCTACGCGATGGCCGGCCGGGTGCTCTCCCCGCTCGGCCGGATCACCCGCACCGCCCGCCAGGTGGCCGGGTCGGACCTGTCCCGCCGCATCGAGCTGGACGGCCCGGACGACGAGCTGAAGGAGCTCGCCGACACCTTCGACGACATGCTGGAGCGGCTCCAGCGGGCCTTCACCGCCCAGCAGCGCTTCGTCGGCAACGCCTCCCACGAACTGCGCACCCCCCTGGCGATCAACCGCACCCTGCTGGAGGTCCACCTCTCGGACCCGAACGCCCCGGTGGAGCTCCAGCAGCTCGGCAAGACCCTGCTGGCCACCAACGAGCGCAGTGAGCAACTGGTGGAGGGCCTGCTGCTCCTCGCCCGCAGCGACAACCAGATCGTCGAGCGGGGTCCGGTGGACCTCGCGGAGGTGGCCGGGCAGGCCATCGACCAGGTGCGCGGCGAGGCCGAGGCCCGGAGCGTGGAGATCCGCAGCGAGCTGGCTCCCGCCGTGGTGCGCGGCAACGGCGTGCTGCTGGAGCGCATCGCGCTCAACCTCGTCCAGAACGCGGTGCGCTACAACGTGGCTCCGGACGAGACGCAGCGCGACGGCGAGGCGGCGGAGAGCGGCTGGGTGGAGGTCGGCACGGCGGTCGAGCACGGCCGCGCGGTGCTGACCGTGGCCAACACCGGTCCCGTGGTGCCCGCGTACGAGATCGACAACCTCTTCGAGCCCTTCCGGCGGCTGCGCACGGAGCGTACGGGCAGCGACAAGGGGGTCGGGCTCGGGCTGTCCATCGTGCGGTCCGTGGCACGGGCGCACGGCGGCCACATCGCGGCCGTTCCGCGTGAGGGCGGCGGTCTGGTGATGCGGGTGACGCTGCCGTTGTGACCGTCCTTGTCACAGATCCCGACACTCGCGGAGGATGTTCGCTTCGCGCGGAATTTTCCGAGCACCGAAAGAGGTTTTCCCTGTGTGATCAATCACATGGGCGGTTTTCCGGCCATGCACTGTGTGTGATCATGAAGGGGGCCGGAAAGCCGGGAAAATCCGGGTTTTCAGGGCTCCTGATCACGGGAAGTACACGATGAGGCGCCTTTGAGGTGCGGCATTCGAACCGTGTACGGTCCTCACCGCCATCCAAGCCGATCACTCTCGAGGAACCGGGTTGGGTGTCGATTGAGTAACAGACCTTGATGTGAGGCAAAATCTCCGCCTCAGGTCGGGCACAAGTCCGGCCTCTCACGCGTTACGTGCGCTGAAGACACCGCAGACACCCAGAGGGGGAGAGCGACACATGGCAACCGATTACGACACTCCACGCAAGACCGACGACGACGTCGACTCGGACAGTCTCGAAGAGCTGAAGGCCCGCCGGAACGACAAGTCCACCTCCGCGGTGGACGTCGACGAGTTCGAGGCCGCTGAGGGCCTCGAGCTGCCGGGCGCCGACCTCTCCAACGAGGAGCTGGCCGTCCGCGTGCTGCCCAAGCAGCAGGACGAGTTCACCTGCATGAGCTGCTTCCTGGTCCACCATCGCAGCCAGTTGGCCCGTGAGAAGAACGGCCAGCCGATCTGCCGCGACTGCGACTAGGGACGGGTCGGCCGTGACTGGCTCGACCCCTCCGCGGAAGCGCCGCTTCCACCTTCCGGGAGCGGACAAAGGGCTCTTCAAGGGCCCGCACGGCACACGTGACGAAGACGAGCGGGGCCCCGCCGGACCGGGGGCCTCGCTCGAACCGGCGTTTGAAACCGACGCGGCCAGGACGGGGGAGTCCCCCGGCCGCGCGGCGGCGATGCGCGCCCGCGCCCGCCTGCTGGCCCGCGAAGGCGCCCGCAGGGGCGGCACGCACGCCCGCGCGGGCCTGGCCTACGTCGCCGACCGGATCATCGACTTGGCCCCACGCGTCCCCGTACGCGACCTGGCGACCCTGCGCCGGCAGTTCCCGGGCCTCGGGCCCGAGCAGCTCGCCGACAAGCTGGTGGCCGGAGCGGCCGCCGGCACCTCCACGGTCGGCGCCGGGATCGGCGCCGCCGCCATGCTCCCCGTACCGCCCGCCATGCCCACCGAGCTGGCCGCCGAGATCACCGGGGTCGCCGCGATCGAGCTGAAGCTCATCGCCGAACTCCACGAGGTCTACGGCCTGCGCCCGCCGGGCGGCCTCCGGGTCCGCAGCATCGCGTATCTGTCCTCCTGGTCGGGGGAGCGCGGCATCGACGTCATGAAACCGGCGTCCATCGACGCCGCCCTCAGCGGCCGGATGAAGCGCGAACTGCGCCAGCGGGTCATGAAGCGCATGGTCCGCAACCTGCCCAACCTCATGCCGTTCATGGTCGGCGCCGCCGTCGGCGCGGTCATGAACCGCCGGGACACCCGGATGCTCGCCGCGCGCGTGCGGGCCGACCTGCGCAAGAGCCAGGTCCCCTGGGACAGGCTGGCCGACCTGCCGCCGCTGGAGGAGCCGGAGGACCCGCTGAGGATCACCGGGTACCCGGAGGGCACCGGCAGCTGACGGCCCGCGAGGCTCAGGCGGCCGGGGCCTTCGCGCCCGCGATCGCCGCGGCCAGCTTCTCCGGCTCCCGCGTCGACAGGTACAGGTACGGCGTCGGGTCCTCGGGGTCGGTCACCTCGACCCGCAGCGCCGTCGGGATGTAGGCCCGCAGCAGCAGGAACGCGCGGACGTCGGCCTTGTAGGTGCGCCAGGCGCGGGCCTCCTCCGCGTCCAGCACCTCGGCCGCGCCGAGGGCCGACACCGGAATCCGCGCATCGCCCGCGATCAGCGCGTCGCCCACCACGCGGATACGCGGGGAGCCGTACGCGCTGGCCATCACCGCCGCGACGGCCGTGCCGCCGACCAGGCCGCCGAGCAGCGGCAGGGTGCCGAAGGGCAGCAGGATCAGGGCGAAGGAGAGGCCCACGAGCACGCTGATCAGCCACCACGAGCGCGGGGCGGTCAGGCGTTCTTCGTAGGGGGCGGCGGAGGGCTGCATGAGCCAAGCTTGGCACGGTGGACGGACATCCCGGACGCCGGGGCGGCGGCGTGGTGGCGGCCACAGGGCGGAGCGGTAAGGTCTGCGCCTGTGAGTTCAGCCAGTCTCCAGCCCCCCGCCGACGCGCAGCCCCCCGTCCGGCACCCCGACGCTCCCGCGCCCGGTGAGCCGCTCGGTGCCCACTACGAACACTGTTTCGGCTGCGGTCCCGGCCAGCCGCACGGGCTGCACCTGGAGGCACGCGCGGGCGACGGCGTCTCGCTGACCGCCGAGTTCACCGTCCAGCCCGCCCACCAGGGCGCCCCCGGCCTCGCGCACGGCGGGGTGCTGGCCACCGCCCTGGACGAGACCCTCGGCTCGCTGAACTGGCTGCTGCGCACCATCGCCGTCACCGGACGGCTGGAGACCGACTTCGTGGCTCCGGTGCCCGTCGGCACCGTGCTGCATCTTCAGGCCGAGGTCACCGCGGTCGCCGGACGCAAGATCTACTCCCGCGCGACCGGCCGCATAGGAGGTCCCCAGGGCCCCGTCGCCGTCCGCGCGGAGGCGCTGTTCATCGAGGTGAAGGTCGACCACTTCACCGAACACGGCCGCGAGCAGGAGATCCGGGCCGCCATGAGCGACCCGGACCAGATCCGGCGCTCCCGCGCCTTCGAGGTGAACCCGTGAGCGCCGCGCTGGACGTCCGGCTCCGCCGCATCGACCCCGACGTACCGCTTCCGGCGTACGAGCACCCCGGTGACGCCGGGGCCGATCTGCGCACCACCGAGGCATGCGAGCTGAAGCCCGGTGAGCGGGCCGTGCTGCCCACGGGTGTGGCCATCGCACTGCCCGAGGGGTACGCGGCCTTCGTGCACCCCCGCTCGGGGCTGGCGGCCCGCTGCGGAGTGGCGCTCGTGAACGCCCCAGGGACGGTTGATGCCGGGTACCGTGGAGAGATCAAGGTGATCGTGGTGAATCTCGATCCGCGCGACAGTGTGCGGTTCGAGCGCTTCGACCGGATTGCCCAACTGGTCGTCCAGCAGGTCGAGAGGGTCCGCTTCCAGGAGGTCGCGGAACTTCCCGGTTCGGTGAGGGCCGAGGGGGGCTTCGGGTCCACCGGAGGCCACGCCTCGGTGGACGGCTAGCGCGGCACGACGGTCCGGCCGCCGCAGGTGGCCGGGCGGGTGGGAATCGATACGCTTCGGTCGTATCCGACCGGGAAGGACAGTGACGTGTTCGGACGTCGCAACAAGAAGGGTGCCGCCGAGGACGCGGCCGGCGAGGCCGAGCAGGTCGTCGACAGCGTCGACACCGAGGCGGAAGAGCAGACGCGGGTACGGCTCGAGCCCGAGCCGCGCCCCGACGGACCCTGGGACTCCACCGAGGTGCGCGACCCGGCCGAGGGCCGCGTCGACCTGGGCGGTCTGTTCGTACCCGGGGTCGACGGCATGGAACTGCGGGTCGAGGTCGCCGGTGACGCGATCGTCGCCGCGACCGTCGTACTGCGCGACAGCGCCGTCCAGCTCCAGGCGTTCGCCGCCCCCAAGCGCGAGGGCATCTGGGGCGAGGTCCGCGAGGAGATCGCGAGCGGCATCACCCAGCAGGGCGGCATCGTCGACGAGGTCGAGGGCCCCCTCGGCTGGGAGCTGCGGGCCCAGGTGCCGGTGCAGCTCCCCGACGGCACCGGTGGCTTCCAGGTCGTGCGGTTCATCGGCGTGGACGGCCCGCGCTGGTTCCTGCGCGGCGTGATCTCCGGCCAGGGCGCGGTGCAGCCGCAGGCGGCCGGGCTGCTGGAGCAGATCTTCCGGGACACGGTCGTGGTGCGCGGCGAGGGCCCGATGGCGCCCCGCGACCCGATCGTCCTCAAGCTGCCCAACGACGCCCAGATGGTCCCCGAGGGCGTCCAGCAGCAGGAGGAGGGCTCCCGCTTCTCCGGCGGCATGGGCCAGCTCCAGCGCGGCCCTGAGATCACCGAGGTCCGCTGACCCGGAGACACGGCAGGCCGGGACCGAGACAGCAGAAGGGCCGTACCCCCGGGGGTGCGGCCCTTCGTGCGCGCCCGACGCGTCAGGGTTGCGTCAAAGCGTCCCGTCGCGCGGCCCCCCGCCCGCTTTGTCCGCACCGCCCGCCGTAAGGTCGACGCGGCGTAGGCGGCAGTCACCGGAAGACAATGGGGCCATGGCACGCGGCAAGCTTCGGATCTACCTCGGCGCGGCACCGGGCGTGGGCAAGACCTACGCCATGCTCGCCGAGGCCCACCGCCGCCTGGAGCGGGGCACCGACTGCGTGGTGGCGTACGTCGAGCACCACGGGCGCCCCCGTACCGAGACGCTGCTGCACGGCCTGGAGCAGGTGCCGCGCCGCCGGCTGGAGCACCGGGGCGTCTCCTTCGAGGAGATGGACGTCGACGCCGTACTGCGCCGCGCGCCCGCCGTCGCTCTGGTGGACGAACTCGCGCACACCAACGTGCCCGGCTCCCGCAACACCAAGCGCTGGCAGGACGTGGAGGAACTCCTCGCCGCCGGGACCGACGTCGTCTCCACCGTCAACATCCAGCACCTGGAGTCCCTCGGCGACGTGGTCGAGTCGATCACCGGAGTCCGCCAGCGCGAGACGGTGCCCGACGAGGTGGTCCGCAGGGCCGACCAGATCGAGCTGGTCGACATGTCCCCGCAGGCGCTGCGCCGCCGCATGGCGCACGGCAACGTCTACCAGCCCGACAAGGTCGACGCGGCCCTGTCCAACTACTTCCGGCCCGGCAACCTGACCGCCCTGCGCGAACTGGCCCTGCTGTGGGTGGCCGACCGGGTCGACGAGCATCTGAACGCCTACCGCAGCGAGCACCGGGTCTCCCGGATCTGGGGCTCCCGCGAGCGCATCGTGGTCGGCCTGACCGGCGGACCCGAGGGGCGCACCCTGATCCGTCGTGCCGCCCGGCTCGCCGAGAAGGGCGCCGGCGGCGAGGTGCTGGCCGTCTACATAGCCCGCAGCGACGGCCTCACCGCCGCCTCCCCGAAGGAACTCGCCCTCCAGCGCACCCTGGTGGAGGACCTCGGCGGCACCTTCCACCACGTGGTCGGCGACGACATACCCGCCGCCCTGCTGGCCTTCGCGCGCGGCGTCAACGCCACCCAGATCGTGCTCGGCTCCTCCCGCCGCAAGGCGTGGCAGTACGTCTTCGGACCCGGGGTCGGCGCCACCGTCGCACGGGAGTCCGGACCCGACCTCGACGTGCACATCGTCACCCACGAGGAGGTCGCCAAGGGCCGCGGACTGCCCGTCGCACGCGGCTCGCGGCTCGGCCGGGGCCGGGTCGTCGCGGGCTGGGCGACCGCGCTGGCGGGCCCGGCGCTGCTGGCGCTGCTGCTCAACGCCGTCGACCTCGGCCTCGCCAACGACATGCTGCTGTTCCTGGCCGTCACGGTCGCCGCAGCCCTGGTCGGCGGACTGCTGCCCGCGCTCGCCTCGGCCGCGCTGGGCTCCCTGCTGCTGAACTTCTTCTACACCCCGCCCCTGCACCGGCTGACCGTCTCCGACCCGCGGAACATCGTCGCCATCGCGATCTTCTTCGGCGTCGGCATGGCGGTCGCCTCCGTGGTCGACCTCGCCGCCCGCCGCACCCACCAGGCGTCCCGGCTGCGCGCCGAGTCGGAGATCCTCTCCTTCCTCGCCGGCAACGTCCTGCGCGGCGAGACGAGCCTGGAGGCGCTGCTGGAGCGGGTCCGGGAGACCTTCGCCATGGAGTCCGCCGCCCTGCTGGAACGGGCGGGCGACCTGGAGCCCTGGACCTGCGCGGGCCGCGCCGGACTCGGGCCTCCGCTGGAGCGGCCCGAGGACGCCGACGTGGACATGCCGGTCGGCGACCACATGGCGCTCGCCCTCACCGGCCGGGTGCTGCCCGCCGAGGACCGCCGGGTCCTGGCCGCCTTCGCCGCGCAGGCCGCCGTCGTGCTCGACCGGCGCCGTCTGAAGGCCGAGGCCGACCGGGCGGGTGCGCTCGCCGAGGGCAACCGCATCCGCACCGCCCTGCTCGCCGCCGTCAGCCACGACCTGCGCACCCCGCTCGCCGGGATCAAGGCCGCCGTCTCCTCCCTGCGCTCGGACGACGTGGCGTGGTCCGAGGAGGACCGGGCCGAACTGCTGGAGGGCATCGAGGAGGGGGCCGACCGGCTCGACCACCTGGTGGGCAACCTGCTCGACATGTCCCGCCTCCAGACCGGCACCGTCACCCCGCTGATCCGCGAGATCGACGTGGACGAGGTGGTGCCCATGGCGCTGGTCGGCGTGCCCGAGGACAGCGTCGGCCTGGACGTGCCCGAGACGCTGCCCATGGTCGCCGTCGACCCCGGCCTGCTGGAGCGCTCGGTCGCCAACCTGGTGGAGAACGCCGTCAAGTACAGCCCGCCCGGCCGGCGCGTCACCGTCTCCGCCAGCGCCCTGGTCGACCGGGTCGAGGTGCGGGTCGTGGACCGGGGGCCCGGTGTGCCGGACGAGGCGAAGGACCGTATCTTCGAGCCGTTCCAGCGGTACGGCGACGCCCCGCGCGGCGCCGGGGTGGGACTCGGCCTCGCGGTGGCCCGCGGCTTCGCCGAGGCCATGGACGGCACCCTCACCGCCGAGGACACCCCCGGCGGCGGACTCACCATGGTGCTCAGCCTCCGCGCCGCCCGGCCCGGCCCCGAGCCGTCGCGCGCCGGGGAGGACACCGCAGAACAGGAAAGGCAGCCGCAATGACCAGGGTGCTGGTGGTCGACGACGAACCGCAGATCGTGCGGGCCCTCGTGATCAACCTCAAGGCGCGCTCGTACGACGTCGACTCGGCCCCCGACGGCCGCACCGCGCTCCAGCTCGCCGCCTCCCGCCACCCCGACGTGATCGTCCTGGACCTCGGCCTGCCCGACATGGACGGCGTCGAGGTGATCCGGGGCCTGCGCGGCTGGACGCGGGTGCCCATCCTGGTGCTGTCCGCCCGCCACTCCTCCGACGAGAAGGTCGAGGCGCTGGACGCGGGCGCCGACGACTACGTCACCAAGCCCTTCGGCATGGACGAACTGCTGGCCCGGCTGCGGGCCGCCGTGCGCCGGGCCGAGCCGGTCGGGCCGGGCGAGGACGAGGTGACCACCGTGGAGACGGCGGGCTTCACCGTCGACCTGGCCGCCAAGAAGGTCGACCGGGGCGGCAAGGACGTGCGGCTCACCCCGACCGAGTGGCATCTGCTGGAGGTGCTGGTCCGCAACACCGGCCGGCTGGTCGGCCAGAAGCAGCTGCTGCGGGAGGTCTGGGGGCCCTCCTACGGCACCGAGACCAACTATCTGCGGGTCTACATGGCCCAGCTCCGCCGCAAGCTGGAGGCCGACCCGGCCCACCCCCGGCACTTCATCACCGAACCCGGCATGGGCTACCGCTTCGAGAACTGAACCGGTGTCCGGGACGGGGCCCTCTGGAGTACGGCCTCGGGGGCACACCCCGGTACGCTTCAGATATGAGTGGCGTTCCTCGATCCGAAAAGTCGGCAGGCCGGTTCCGCCGCATGCTGGACCGGCTCTCCACCTCCCAGGAGGACCTGGAGTCGGAGGAGCTGCGGGAGGACAGCGAGACCGCGGGCTGCACCCGGATCGGCGACTGCCACGACCGGCAGATCGTCACCGTAACTGGTACCTTGCGCACGGTCACCCTGCGACCGCGGGCGGGAGTCCCGGCGCTGGAGGCGGAGTTGTTCGACGGCACCGCCGCGCTGGACGTGGTGTGGCTCGGCAGGCGCTCCATCACGGGCATAGAACCGGGACGCAAGCTGATCGCATCGGGCCGGATCTCGATGAGCCGGGGCCGCCGCGTGCTGTTCAACCCGAAATACGAACTGCGACCCCTCGGACGGGAGTAGCCGGTGACGTCCCTCGACAAGCCGACCCAAGACGCCGGACAGAGCCCGCCGGGCGGCGGCCGCGAGGACGACGGCCAGGCCCACGACTCCCGGGCGGTCACCGAGGCCGCGCTGTTCGAGGCGTTCGGCGGCATCCGCGGCATGGTCGAGACGGTGCTGCCCGGCCTGATCTTCGTCACGATCTTCACGCTCAACAAGGACCTGCACCTCTCCGCGATCGCCGCCCTGGCGGTCTCGGTGGTCATGCTGGTGGTCCGGCTGCTGCGCAAGGACACCGTCAAGCACGCCTTCAGCGGTGTCTTCGGGGTCGCCTTCGGTGTCCTGTTCGCCATGTTCACGGGCAACGCCAAGGACTTCTACCTGCCCGGCATGCTCTACACCCTGGGCCTGGCGCTGGCGTACATCGTCACCACCCTCGCCGGGGTGCCGCTGATCGGGCTGATGCTGGGGCCGGTGTTCAAGGAGAACCTCTCCTGGCGCACCCGCAACCCCGGCCGCAAGAAGGCGTACACCAAGGCCAGTTGGGCCTGGGGCCTGATCCTGCTCGCCAAGTGCGCGATCCTCTTCCCGCTCTACTGGTGGGCCGACACCACCCAGCTCGGCTGGGTCCTGGTCATCCTGAAGATCCCGCCCTTCCTGCTGGCGGTCTGGCTCACCTGGGTCTTCCTCGCCAAGGCGCCGCCGCCGATCGACGTGTTCGCCGAGATGGAGGCCGCCGAGAAGGCCGAGGAGGCCGAGAAGGCGGCGCAGGCCGAGCGTGAGGGCGCCGCCGCGGAGAACGGCGAGCCCGCGGCGGGACGGCACCGCAGAGGCTGAGCGCACATGAGGAGAGCGCCCCCGGAGAGATCCGGGGGCGCCCTCCTCACATGCGGCCTCAGACGTTGTCGCGGCGGACCGACAGCAGGTCCTCCAGCTGCTCCTCGCGGGCCTGCGCGGCCACGAAGAGGAGTTCGTCGCCCGCCTCCAGGGAGTCCTCCTTGGACGGCGTCAGCACGCGGGTGCCGCGGATGATGGTGACGAGGCTGGTGTCCTCGGGCCACTCCACGTCCCCGACCTGGGTGCCGGCCAGCGCCGACTCCTCCGGCAGGGTCAGCTCCACCAGGTTGGCGTCGCCGTGGCTGAAGCGCAGGAGCCGGACCAGGTCGCCGACGCTCACCGCCTCCTCGACCAGGGCGGACATCAGACGCGGGGTGGAGACGGCCACGTCCACGCCCCAGGACTCGTTGAAGAGCCACTCGTTCTTGGGGTTGTTCACCCGGGCGACGACGCGCGGGACGCCGTACTCCGTCTTGGCGAGCAGCGAGACGACCAGGTTGACCTTGTCGTCGCCGGTCGCGGCGATCACGACGTTGCAGCGCTGGAGCGCGGCCTCGTCCAGGGCCGTGATCTCACAGGCGTCGGCCAGCAGCCACTCCGCCTGCGGTACCCGCTCCACCGAGATGGCGGTCGGCGCCTTGTCGATCAGCAGGACCTCGTGGCCGTTCTCCAGCAGTTCCGCCGCGATCGAGCGGCCGACCGCCCCGGCTCCGGCAATGGCGACCCTCATCAGTGACCGCCCTCCTCTTCGGGACCGTCGGCGAACGCGGCCTCGACCTTCTGGACCTCGTCCGTCCGCATCATCACGTGCACCAGGTCGCCCTCCTGGAGGACCGTCTGCGAGGTGGGCAGCACGGCCTCGCCCAGCCGGGTCAGGAACGCCACGCGGACGCCCGTCTCCTCCTGGAGCTTGCTGATCTTGTGGCCGACCCACTTCGCGGAGGCGTGCACCTCGGCGAGCTGGACCCCGCCGGTGGGATCGCGCCACAGCGGCTCCGCGCCCGAGGGCAGCAGCCGGCGCAGCATCTGGTCGGCGGTCCAGCGGACCGTGGCGACGGTCGGGATGCCCAGACGCTGGTACACCTCGGCACGGCGCGGGTCGTAGATCCGGGCGGCCACGTTCTCCACGCCGAACATCTCACGGGCCACCCGGGCGGAGATGATGTTGGAGTTGTCACCGCTGGAGACGGCGGCGAAGGCGCCCGCCTCCTCGATGCCCGCCTCGCGGAGGGTGTCCTGGTCGAAGCCGACACCGGTGACCCGGCGGCCGCCGAATCCCGGCCCCAGCCTGCGGAAGGCGGTGGGGTCCCGGTCGATCACGGCGACCGTGTGTCCCTGTTGCTCCAGGGTCTGGGCGAGAGCGGAACCCACTCTGCCGCAGCCCATGATGACGATGTGCACGACCGTCCTTCCGGTGTCCAAAAGTTGCTGCTCGGCATCAGGGTCTCAGACCGGGGCCCAAAGCTGCACACGCGTGCACGTCCTGGCCGCCGTCAACCCGCCGTGACGGCGTTCATCTGCGCTGTTCGGTGACCGCGGTCACCCCCGGCGCCCGGCGCCGAGTGATGCTGCGCACGCTGCACCCGGTGAGGACGGCGAGACCGGCCAGGGCGAGCACGGCTCCGAGCAGCTCAGCGGCGGCGGGCATGGGACCTCCGAAGTGCGACGACGGGCCGGAGCAGTCATCTAGGCACGGGGGCGCGCGCACCCGGCACACCCCACTTCCGGGCGCCCCCGATTTCACTCGTGAGGCAGAACGTGCCCACCGGTTGCGCGCCCGCCTGTTCGAAGCCTTACGATCCTCTCTCGTGTCCAAACTGACCGACGTGCCCAAACGGATTCTGATCGGGCGCGCACTGCGCAGTGATCGGCTGGGCGAGACGCTTCTGCCGAAGCGCATCGCCCTCCCCGTCTTCGCCTCCGACCCGCTGTCCTCCGTCGCCTACGCGCCGGGGGAGGTTCTGCTGGTCCTGTCCATCGCGGGCGTGTCGGCGTATCACTTCAGCCCCTGGATCGCCGTCGCGGTCGTCGTGCTCATGTTCACGGTGGTCGCCTCCTACCGGCAGAACGTGCACGCCTACCCCAGCGGTGGCGGTGACTACGAGGTCGCGACCACCAACCTCGGTCCCCGCGCCGGGCTGACCGTCGCCAGCGCCCTGCTGGTCGACTACGTCCTCACCGTGGCCGTGTCCATCGCCTCCGGCATCGAGAACCTCGGCTCGGCCGTCCCCTTCGTGGTCCAGCACAAGGTGCTGTGCGCCTGTGCCGTGATCGTCCTGCTGACGCTGATGAACCTGCGCGGGGTGAAGGAGTCGGGCAAGCTCTTCGCCATCCCCACCTATGTGTTCGTCGGCGGCGTCTTCATCATGATCGCGTGGGGCGCCTTCCGCGGGCTCGTCCTCGGCGACACGATGCGCGCGCCCACGGCCGGCTTCCACATCCGGGCCGAGCACCAGGGCCTCGCGGGCTTCGCGCTGGTCTTCCTGCTGCTGCGGGCCTTCTCCTCCGGCTGTGCCGCGCTCACCGGCGTGGAGGCCATCTCCAACGGCGTCCCCGCCTTCCGCAAGCCCAAGTCGAAGAACGCGGCGACCACGCTCGCCATGATGGGCCTGCTGGCCGTCACCATGTTCTGCGGCATCATCGCGCTCGCCATGACCACCAAGGTCCGCATGGCGGAGTACCCGGCGACCGACCTGCTGCGCAACGGCGTGCCCATCGGCTCCGGCTACGTGCAGAACCCGGTGATCTCCCAGGTCGCCGAGGCGGTGTTCGGCAAGGGCAGCTTCCTGTTCATCGTCCTCGCCGCCGCGACCGCGCTGGTCCTCTTCCTCGCGGCGAACACGGCCTACAACGGCTTCCCGCTGCTCGGCTCGATCCTGGCGCAGGACCGCTATCTGCCCCGCCAGCTGCACACCCGCGGCGACCGTCTGGCGTTCTCCAACGGCATCGTGCTGCTCTCCGGCACGGCGATGCTGCTGGTGGTGATCTACGGCGCCGACTCGACGCGGCTGATCCAGCTCTACATCGTCGGTGTGTTCGTTTCCTTCACGCTCAGCCAGACCGGCATGGTCCGGCACTGGAACCGGCACCTCGCCGCCGAGAAGGACCCGCTCAAGCGCCGGCACATGGTCCGTTCCCGCGCGATCAACGCCTTCGGCGCCTTCTTCACCGGCCTGGTGCTGGTCGTCGTGCTGGTCACCAAGTTCACCCACGGTGCCTGGGTCGCCCTGCTGGGCATGTGCATCTTCTACGTGACGATGACCGCGATCCGTAAGCACTACGACCGGGTCGCGGACGAGATCGCCGCCGTGGACGGCCCCACCGACGACAGCGTGCGCCCCTCGCGGGTGCACTCCCTGGTGCTGGTCTCCAAGATCCACCGCCCCACGCTGCGTGCCCTGGCCTATGCCAAGCTGATGCGCTCCGACACCCTGGAGGCGCTCACCGTCAACGTCGACCCGGCGGAGACCAAGGCGCTGCGCGAGGAGTGGGAGCGGCGCGGGATCGCCGTACCGCTGAAGGTGCTGGACTCGCCGTACCGCGAGATCACGCGGCCGATCATCGAGTACGTCAAGAACCTCCGCAAGGAGTCCCCGCGCGACGCGGTGTCGGTGATCATCCCGGAGTACGTGGTGGGCCACTGGTACGAGCATCTGCTGCACAACCAGAGCGCGCTGCGGCTCAAGGGCCGGCTGCTGTTCACGCCCGGCGTGATGGTGACCTCCGTGCCCTACCAGCTCGAGTCCTCCCAGGTGGCCCGCGACCGGGCCCGCCGCAGGCAGGAGTGGAGCGCGCCGGGCGCGGTGCGCCGGGGCCCGGCCGAGCGGCCGAAGGACGGGGCCGGGACCAAGGAGTGACCGTGGGGGTCACCGGGACCCCGTAGACTGGTCGGCTGTTGTCCGCGCGGGCCCTTGTCCGTCCGCCGCCCCTCCCTCCCCGATCTTGGAGTCACCCCACCATGCAGGCAGAACAGAAGAAGTCTCTGGTGGGCGAGGAGTACGAGGTCGAGGTCGGCCCGGTCGCCCACGGCGGTCACTGCATCGCCCGTACCACCGAGGGCCAGGTGCTGTTCGTCCGGCACACGCTGCCGGGGGAGCGGGTCGTGGCGCGGGTGACCGAGGGCGAGGAGGGCGCGCGCTTCCTGCGGGCCGACGCGGTGGAGATCCTGGACGCGTCCAAGGACCGCGTCGAGGCGCCGTGCCCGTTCGCCGGCCCCGGCAAGTGCGGCGGCTGCGACTGGCAGCACGCGAAGCCGGGCGCGCAGCGGCGCCTGAAGGGCGAGGTGATCGCGGAGCAGCTCCAGCGGCTCGCGGGCCTCACCCCGGAGGAGGCCGGCTGGGACGGCACGGTCATGCCGGCCGAGGGCGACAAGCTGCCCCCCGGCCAGGTGCCGCAGTGGCGCACCCGCATGCAGTACGCGGTCGACGCGGACGGCAACGCCGGCCTGCGCCGCCACCGTTCGCACGAGGTCGAGCCCATCGACCACTGCATGATCGCCGCACCCGGTGTCAGCGAACTCGGCATCGAGGACCGGGACTGGGCGGGCATGGCCTCCGTCGACGCGATCGCCGCGACGGGGTCGCAGGACCGCATGGTCATCCTGGAGCCCCGCCCCGGTGCCAGGCTGCCGCTCGTCGAGCTGGACCGGCCCGCCTCCGTGATGCGCGTCGACGAGAAGGACAGCGGCGTCCACCGGGTCCACGGCCGCGCGTTCGTCCGCGAGCGCGCCGACGGCCGCACGTACCGCGTCGGCAGCGGCGGCTTCTGGCAGGTCCACCCGAAGGCGGCGGACACCCTGGTGACGGCCGTCATGCAGGGCCTCCTGCCCCGCAAGGGCGAGATGGCGCTGGACCTCTACTGCGGCGCCGGCCTCTTCGCCGGCGCCCTCGCCGACCGCCTCGGCGAGACCGGCGCGGTCCTCGGCATCGAGTCCGGCAAGCGGGCGGTGGAGGACGCGCGGCACAACCTCGCGGGCTTCCCCCGGGTGCGGATCGAGCAGGGCAAGGTCGAGTCCGTCCTGCCCCGGACGGGGATCACGGAGGTCGACCTCGTCGTCCTGGACCCGCCTCGAGCGGGGGCCGGTCGCAAGACGGTGCAGCACCTGGTCGGTCTCGGCGCTCGCCGGATCGCCTATGTGGCGTGCGACCCGGCCGCGCTGGCCCGGGATCTGGGGTACTTCCGGGAGGGCGGGTACCGGGTGCGGACGCTGCCGGCGTTCGATCTGTTCCCGATGACGC
>NZ_MUNH01000324.1:0-3234 GCF_002154615.1 Streptomyces recifensis | reverse complement strand
GGGCGGCGGTGACGCTGGCGGCCGGTGCGGGCGGGGCGCTGCTCGGGCCGTGGGAGGCGGTGCGCGCGGCGGCCGCCGTACCGCTCTGTCTCATCCCGGCCGAGCTCCTGCTGCGCCGCTGCGTCTCCCGCTTCGGCGGGGTAACGGGGGACGTGTTCGGCGCCCTGGCGGAGACCGCGGCCACGGCCGCCCTGCTCGTGCTGTGCCTGGGAGGTACCGCCCCGCCGGTCGGCTGAGGGCGGCAACTGTGCGGCGCCCGGAGCGAGTTGTCCCCGCCGCCTGACAGGGGTGCCGGAAGCGCGGGCGACCGGGGTGGTCCTCGGCAATGAGCGAACGCACGTACGCGCGTACTCTCGTGGCGGGTGTTCGCCGACAGGGAGTCGACCCACCCCTTGCGGCGGTCGCCCCTCGCGGACGACCGGCTTGCGCAAACGGCCCCAGCAAACTTCACATCGGAAGCGAGATTTCACCACCGTGACTGCTCTGACTCTCAAGCCGGCCGCGGCGCCGGGCCCACGGGCCGACGCGATCGTGATCGGCGTCGCCAAGGCCGGCACGGGCCCCGTCGTGGCGCCCGGCGCCGAGGCCGTGGACCAGGCGTACGACGGCGGGCTGGCCGGCGTCCTGAAGACCCTCGGTGCCTCGGGTGCCGAGGGCGAGCTGACCAAGCTGCCCGCCCCCGCCGGTCTCGACACCCCGCTCGTGGTGGCGGTGGGCCTGGGCGCCGAGCCCGAGGCGGACGCCGGGTACGACCCCGAGGCGCTGCGCCGGGCCGCCGGTGTGGCCGCCCGCGGCCTCTCCGGCACCGAGAAGGCCGCCTTCGCGCTCCCCGTCGACGGTCCGGGCGCGCTGGCCGCGATCGCCGAGGGCGTGCTGCTCGGCGCGTACGCCTTCGACGCGTACAAGCAGAGCTCGAAGGACGACAAGGCGAAGAACGACGGCGGCCCGCTCGGCGAGGCCGTGCTGCTGGGCGGCGAGGAGGGCGAGGCCGGTCACCAGGCCGCCGTCGACCGCGCGAGGGCGGTCGGCGAGGAGCTGAACCGCGCCCGCGACCTCGTCAACACCCCGCCGAACGACCTGAACCCCGAGGCGTTCGCCGCGATCGCGCAGGCCGCGGCCGACGAGCACGGCCTCACCATCGAGGTGCTGGACGAGCAGGCCCTGAAGGAGGGCGGCTACGGCGGCATCCTCGGCGTCGGCGCCGGCTCGGCGTCCACCCCGCGCCTGGTGAAGCTGGCGTACCGGCACCCGGAGGCGGACAAGCACCTCGCCTACGTGGGCAAGGGCATCACCTACGACTCGGGCGGCATCTCGCTCAAGCCCGCCGGGCACAACGAGACGATGAAGTGCGACATGGCCGGCGCCGCCGCCGTGTTCGCCGCCGTCGTCGCGGCCGCCCGCCTCGGCCTCGAGGTGAACGTCACCGGCTGGCTGGCGCTCGCCGAGAACATGCCGTCGGGCTCCGCCACTCGCCCCGGTGACGTGCTGCGCATGTACAGCGGCAAGACCGTCGAGGTGCTCAACACCGACGCCGAGGGCCGCCTGGTGCTGGCCGACGCGCTGTGGGCGGCCTCGGCCGAGGAGCCGGACGCGATCGTGGACGTGGCCACGCTGACCGGCGCGATGGTGCTGGCGCTGGGCAACCGCACTTTCGGGATCATGGCCAACGACGACGCCTTCCGCACCTCGCTGCACGAGGTGGCCGAGGAGTCCGGCGAGCCGGCCTGGCAGATGCCGCTCCCCGAGCACCTGCGCAAGGGCATGGACTCCCCCGTCGCCGACATCGCCAACATGGGCGAGCGGATGGGCGGCGGCCTGGTCGCCGGCCTGTTCCTGCGCGAGTTCGTGGGCGAGGGCATCACCTGGGCCCACCTGGACATCGCGGGCCCGGCCTTCAACGAGGGCGGCCCCTTCGGCTACACGCCCAAGGGCGGTACGGGCACCGCCGTGCGCACCCTGGTGCGGCTGGCCGAGCAGACCGCCGACGGCGACCTCGGCTGACCCCGCGGGACGCCGCCGGGGGCGCGGACCGGGCCGGTCCGCGCCCCCGGCGTGAGGCGTCCGGGGCGGACGTGGGGCGTCTCACACCCCGGCCCGGCGTCCGTCGCACCCCCGACAGGTGCAAAGATGGAGCCCGGCAGGACAGGGCCCCCACCACAGGGCCGAAGCATTGAGCGGCCGGACACCAGCCGCCTGCCGGTCATCGGAGACCGGCACAGGCGCACATGCATGGAGGACGTGACGTGGCGAACGACGCCAGCACCGTTTTCGACCTAGTGATCCTCGGCGGTGGCAGCGGTGGTTACGCCGCGGCCCTGCGCGGAGCGCAGCTTGGCCTGGACGTCGCCCTGATCGAGAAGGACAAGGTCGGCGGCACCTGCCTGCACAAGGGGTGCATCCCCACCAAGGCCCTGCTGCACGCGGGCGAGATCGCCGACCAGGCCCGCGAGAGCGAGCAGTTCGGCGTCAAGGCGACCTTCGAGGGCATCGACGTCCCCGCCGTCCAGAAGTACAAGGACGACGTGATCTCGGGCCTCTACAAGGGCCTCCAGGGCCTGATCGCCTCCCGCAAGGTGACGTACATCGAGGGTGAGGGCCGGCTGTCCTCCCCCACGTCGGTGGATGTCAACGGGCAGCGGGTCGAGGGCCGCCACGTCCTGCTCGCGACCGGCTCCGTGCCGAAGTCGCTGCCGGGCCTGGAGATCGACGGCGACCGCATCATCTCCTCCGACCACGCCCTCGTCCTGGACCGCGTGCCCAAGTCCGCGATCATCCTCGGCGGCGGTGTCATCGGCGTCGAGTTCGCGTCCGCGTGGAAGTCCTTCGGGGCCGACGTCACCGTCATCGAGGGCCTGAAGCACCTGGTGCCGGTCGAGGACGAGAACTCCTCCAAGCTCCTGGAGCGCGCGTTCCGCAAGCGCGGCATCAAGTTCAGCCTCGGCACCTTCTTCGAGAAGGCCGAGTACACCCCGGACGGCGTGAAGGTCACCCTCGCGGACGGCAAGGAGTTCGAGGCCGAGGTCCTCCTCGTCGCCGTCGGCCGCGGCCCGGTCTCCCAGAACCTCGGGTACGAGGAGCAGGGCGTCAACATCGACCGCGGCTACGTCCTGGTCGACGAGTACATGCGCACCAACGTGCCCACCATCTCGGCTGTCGGTGACCTCGTCCCGACCCTTCAGCTCGCCCACGTCGGCTTCGCCGAGGGCATCCTGGTCGCCGAGCGGCTGGCCGGTC
>NZ_MUNH01000323.1:0-3057 GCF_002154615.1 Streptomyces recifensis | reverse complement strand
GGCGCCGACGACTACGTGGTCAAGCCGGTGCAGGGCCGCGTCCTGGACGCCCGTATCCGGGCCGTGCTGCGGCGCGGGGAGCGCGAGTCCAGCGACTCGGCGACCTTCGGCAGTGTCGTCATCGACCGGTCCGCGATGACGGTGACCAAGAACGGCGAGGACCTCCAGCTCACCCCGACCGAGCTGCGGCTGCTGCTGGAGCTGAGCCGCCGGCCGGGGCAGGCGCTGTCCCGGCAGCAGTTGCTGCGGCTGGTGTGGGAGCACGACTACCTGGGCGACTCCCGCCTGGTGGACGCATGTGTGCAGCGGCTGCGGGCGAAGGTCGAGGACGTGCCGTCCTCCCCGACCCTGATCCGCACGGTCCGTGGTGTCGGCTACCGCCTGGACGCCCCTCAGTGAGCGAGCGCGGGGGATTCGGCCGCTGGACGGCCGAACGGGGGAGGAAGCTGGCCGGACTGCGGTTCACCAGCCTGCGGTTGCGGCTGGTGCTGGTCTTCGGGCTGGTGGCGCTGACGGCCGCGGTGTCCGCGTCGGGCATCGCGTACTGGCTCAACCGGGAGGCGGTGCTCACCCGCGCCCAGGACGCGGTGCTGCGCGACTTCCGGCAGGAGATGCAGAACCGCGCGGGCGCGCTGCCCGCGCGTCCCACGCAGGACGAACTCCAGCGTGCCGCGGGGCAGATGGCGGGCAGCAGCCAGCGCTTCAGCGTGCTGCTGGTCGCCCGGGACCCCGACGGCCGCACGGTGTACGGCGGTTCGGGCGGCCTGAGCGGCTTCTCACTGAAGGACGTGCCCCCGTCGCTGCGTGCGGCGGTCGACAAGCGGCAGAAGACGAGCGGCTCCGACAAGGCGCCCTACCACCTGTACTGGCAGCGCGTCACCGAGCACGGCACGCCCTTCCTGGTGGCCGGGACCAAGGTGGTCGACGGCGGCTCGACCGGCTACATGGCGAAGTCGCTGGAGCCGGAGGCCAAGGACCTCAACTCCCTCGCCTGGTCGCTGGGTATCGCCACCGCGCTCGCCCTGATCGGCTCGGCCCTGCTCGCGCAGGCCGCCGCCACGACCGTGCTGAAACCCGTGCAACGCCTCGGAGTCGCCGCGCGCAGGCTCGGCGAGGGGCGGCTCGACACCCGGCTGCGCGTCACCGGCACGGACGAACTCGCCGATCTGTCACGGACGTTCAACAACGCGGCCGAGGCGCTGGAGAAGCGGGTCGCGGACATGGCCGCCCGTGACGAGTCCTCCCGCCGCTTCGTCGCCGACATGTCGCACGAACTGCGCACCCCGCTGACCGCCATCACCGCCGTGACCGAAGTGCTTGAGGACGAGCTGGAGTTCGAGGGCGGCGGCATCGACCCGATGATCGAGCCCGCGGTACGCCTGGTGGTCAGCGAGACCAAGCGGCTGAACGACCTGGTCGAGAACCTGATGGAGGTCACCCGCTTCGACGCGGGCACCGCCCGGCTGGTCCTGGACGACGTCGACATCGCGGACCAGATCACCGCCTGCATCGACGCCCGGGCCTGGCTGGACGCGGTCGAGCTGGACGCCGAGCGCGGCATCCACTCCCGGCTCGACCCGCGCCGCCTGGACGTCATCCTCGCCAATCTGATCGGCAACGCCCTCAAGCACGGTGGCTCCCCGGTACGGGTCTCGGTCCGCATCGACGGCGACGACCTGCTGATCGCGGTACGCGACCACGGTCCCGGCATCCCCGAGGAGGTGCTGCCGCACGTCTTCGACCGCTTCTACAAGGCCAGCGCCTCCCGGCCGCGCTCGGAGGGCAGCGGGCTCGGCCTCTCCATCGCGCTGGAGAACGCCCACATCCACGGCGGTGAGATCACGGCCGCCAACTCCGCCGACGGTGGCGCGGTGTTCACGCTCCGGCTGCCGCGCGACGCCTCCCGCCTGACGGAGGAGCCCGGGGACGACGAGAAGGGCGACTCCCTGACCGGGGGCAGCGGCGGGGAGGGCGCGTGAGCGGGCGGGCGGTACGAGGGCTGCTGGCGCTGCCGCTGCTGGGCGCGCTGCTCACCGGCTGCGGCATCCGGCCGACGGAGGTGCCGACCGACTTCGGCGGGGCGCCGTCACGGGTGCCTTGTTCGCCGGCCGGGTCCGGGCGGGCCACCCAGTCGCCGGAGGGGGTTCCGGTGCAGGTGTTCCTGCTGTGCGGGGCCTCGCTGGTGACCGTGGACCGGTCGGTGCGGGTGCCGGAGGGCACGCCGGACGCCCGGCGCCGGGTCATGGTCGCGCAGGGCCTGCTGGACCAGCTCGCCTCGGCGCCCTCCGCCGGGGAGCGCGCCGCGGGCTACCAGACACGGGTACCGGGCGGCATCACCGTCACCGGTCCGGGGCACGCGGAGCCCGAGGAGGCGCTGCGCCTGAGCACCGCCCCGGACAGGCTGGGCTCCCCCGCGCTCGCCCAGGTGGTGTGCACCTTCTCCGACTCGGCGGCGGCGGAGGGCGACGGTTCGGTGATCCTGGCGGGCCCGGCCCCGGCCGCGCCGCGCCGGTACGAGTGCACGGAGGGCGTGCGCGACCATCCGGGGCGGGTCCAGCCCCCGTCCGGTTCGGTCGCGTCGAACTGAGGCGAGGCATCGCCCCGTGCCCGTGTGGCGCACGCCTCACCGGGGCGGGGGGCGCCCAAGCGGAACCGTTCGAGCGCGGCGTGGCGTCTTGGGGGACGTGCAGCGTCAAGGCTCCATCGGCGGCAGCGCCGCGAACCGCATCCGAGTGACCGGGGCAATCCTCCTCGTCGCGCATCTCGCGCTCGTCGCCTGGCTGACGCTGCGGCCCCTGGACGTGCCGTGGGTACGCCCCGCGAACCTTCACCCCCTGTCCGGGTTGCGTGCCGACCTGGCGCTGGGCTGGCCCGAGGCGGGGCTCCGCATCGGCGAGGGCCTGGCCCTGCTGGCTCCGCTGGGCGTCCTGCTGCCCATGGCCGACGGCAGGCTCGGCGTGTCCGGGCTGGCGTCCCTGTTCCGTACGGCTGCCGCCGGCACCCTGATCTCGCTGGGGATCGCCCTGTTGCAGACGGGGGTGCCGGGGCGGGTGGTGG
>NZ_MUNH01000322.1:0-2443 GCF_002154615.1 Streptomyces recifensis | reverse complement strand
GGGCTCCCGGCCGGGAGCCCCCTCAAGTCACGCGTACGTGCTTACTGCCCCGCGGACGCCGACGCGGAGTCGCTCGGGGAGGACGCCGGGGCGGAGGCGGACGAGCCGGGCTTGTCGCCCGCGGGCTTGCCGCTCGCGGACGGGCTGCCCGACGGCGAGGAGGTCGCGGCGGCGGGCGCGGACGGCACCTCGCTCGGGCCCCAGTCGCTGAAGTAGCTGGTGGCGGGGACGACGAAGGCGCGCAGGCCGACCGCACCGGTCTTGCTGAAGGTGAAGGTGACCTTCTGGGCGTTGCCGTTCTGGACCGCCTCGCGGCCGCTGGCCAGCATGGCGGAGGCGTTGCCCTTGCCGCCGATGACGAGGCGGCCGTGGGCCGGGACGGTGAGGGTTCCGCCCTTGGCGGGCTTCAGCTCGACCTTCTCGTTGCTGCCGTCGACGGCGATCGACTGGAGGTCCTGGTCGGTCGAGCCGTCGTTGAACAGCGTTGCGGCGACGGCTGCCGGGCCGTTGGCCTTGGCGTCGGGCTGGGTGATGACCAGGGCGTTCTGCACCTTGATGGCCCCGACGCTGGTCTCGGCGTTGTCCGGCCGGATCTCCAGGGTCTGGGCGTTGTTGCCGGCGCCGCAGGCGGCGAGCGAGGCGATCGAGAACGCGAGGGCGGATGCGGCGAGGGCGCCGCGTCGAAGGCTGCTGCTCACGGCGGCGGCAACTCCTTGAACGCACAGGGGCGGCTGTCCTGTAAAGCCGCCCTAAGGATCTGTCAGCGCCCTCAGGCTACCGAGCCGTTCACGCGCCGCCGCACCCGACCCTCCCCAACCGCCCCGCTTCCCTCCCGGTGGGGGTACCGGGCACCCCGCTGATCACCGGCCACGGGCTTCCCGTCCGCCATTCGGATAACGCCGTGCGACGCCGTTGACGGCCTCCCGGTGACACGGGGCGACACTCCGGGCGGCATTTCCGTGAAGGAATACGCGCGTGTCCGGAATTGATCACCGCCGGGTGGCGTGATCAATTCCGGAATCGTCTCGTACCCGGCTCCGCTCATCGAACGAAGGAGCGGAAGTCGTACGCTTGGAAGCGCCCAAACCGGGACATTCAACCAATCGGGGCGGCTCCCTGAGGCGTGTGACGTAGATGTTTCCCTCTGCACGCAGAGTGGCTCCCACCTGCGAATACCCGCTTCCGCGGGTGGCCCGCAGCACGTCCCGGTTGCTGTTGTCAAGCCCCGAGATATGCCCTGACCTGCGAAAACGCCATTCAGAAGACGCCGTATCCGTGTTACCCTGGATAGCCACGGAAGGGGTACCTGTCACATGACGTTCAAGGTTGGCGACACCGTGGTCTATCCCCATCACGGGGCCGCGCTGATCGAGGCAATCGAAACTCGTCAGATCAAAGGCGTGGACAAGACCTACTTGGTGCTGAAGGTCGCCCAGGGCGACCTGACGGTACGTGTGCCAGCGGACAATGCGGAGTTCGTCGGCGTGCGTGATGTGGTCGGTCAGGACGGTCTGGACCGGGTCTTCGAGGTGCTGCGCGCGCCGTACGCCGAGGAGCCCACGAACTGGTCGCGCCGCTACAAGGCAAATCTGGAGAAGCTCGCCTCCGGCGACGTCATCAAGGTCGCGGAAGTCGTGCGTGACCTGTGGCGCCGCGAGCGCGAGCGCGGACTCTCCGCCGGTGAGAAGCGCATGCTCGCCAAGGCCCGCCAGATCCTGGTGAGCGAGCTGGCCCTCGCGGAGAACACCAACGAGGACAAGGCCGAGGCGCTGCTCGACGAGGTACTCGCCTCCTGACACGGAGCGGGCGGCGTGCCCCGCCCGCCTTCACGTCCAGCGCAGCAAAAATGCCGTGGTGCCCGATGACACTCACCCTGTCGCCGGGCGCTGCGGCATATTCGTCCCCGCATGCCTCCCCTGTGCACTGCCCCTGTCGTTCAACCCCCCTGTGTCGTGCTCGCGTCCGGGGGTGGACGGCTCGACCGCGGTTCACGGAAAGGGTCCGGTCAAGGCGTCGCGCCCGGCGCTCCTCCAGGCCATACCCACCGGCCCCGAGCACACAAACCTGACAGGAACCGATGTCTGACGAATCGCGTCCCGCGCCCGCCGAGCGGCGCCAGGACAGCCGCGTCGCCGCCGTGATCCCCGCCGCCGGCCGGGGCGTACGCCTCGGTCCGGGCGCCCCCAAGGCGCTCCGGGCGCTGAACGGCACGCCCATGCTGATCCACGCGATCCGCGCCCTGGCCGCCTCCCGGCACGTCTCCCTGGTGGTCGTCGTCGCCCCGCCGGACGGCGCCGCCGAGGTCAAGTCGCTGCTGGACGCGCACGCGCTGCCCGAGCGCACGGACTTCCTGGTCGTGCCCGGCGGGGAGAGCCGCCAGGAGTCGGTCCGCCTGGGCCTGGACGCCCTGCCCCCCGCCTACGACGTCGTCCTGGTGCACGAC
>NZ_MUNH01000321.1:0-7249 GCF_002154615.1 Streptomyces recifensis | reverse complement strand
CGGGCCGCGGCCCGGCGCATGACCTCGGAGACGGGTCCGCCGGTGCGGGGCATCAGGGGCGGCGACTCGGACAGGGCGAAGGACTCCGGGGCGGAGTGCGCGTGGGGATGGCGTCCGCCGCGCCCCTCGCCGAGCACCTGCCAGCCGTCGTGCGTCAGCGTGATGTACGCGCCGCAGCGCAGCCCGTGCAGCGTGCAGGCGTCGCGCAGCCCCCACATCCAGGCGCCGTCCTCCTCCGTCCAGCGCGCGTCGCCCTCGCGGCAGTACAGCAGCACGGCGGTGCGCACCGGGGTCCGGCGGCGCAGGTCGTGCGGGATGACCCGGCGCAACTGGTCCAGCAGCGCGTTGCGGAACATCCAGCCGTCCGCCGGGGCGGAACGCCGGGTGAAGGAGGCGCTGGCCAGCAGCCGTTCGTCCGGATCGAGGACGGCCACGATCGCCGTGGACGGCCTCGGACGATGGCGGACGTGCAGGCCGCTGACGACCTCGCGCGGGTTGCGCAGCAGGGGGATTCCGGCGGCGGCCCACTCCGCGGGCTCGAGCAGGCGGCTGACGGAAGCGGCGGACGCGGACGTCGACAACGAGGCCGCCGAGGACGAGGCGAATCCGAAGGTCACGTTCCTCCCTTCGGCTACGCGCCCACACTGCGGGCGAGGTCGGAATTCGGGGGAGCGCGCACCGCAGTGAAGCCCAGCCGGAACACGGGCGAGCCGTGCGGGGAGCGGACTCCAATTCTTCCTGTCGAACTTGATTGCGGCAACGAGCAATTGAGGCCGCCGACGCTTATCTGATGGTCCGGGGCTTATATCCCTACCCACAGAGACGACGGACGACGCCCGGGACGGCACGTCGTCCGCGGGCGGGCCGCCGGAGGAGGTTTCAGGCGCTGATGCGCGCAGAGGGTTCGCCCTCGTCCTCCTCGCCTTCCTCCGCCTCGGGGAGCCGCTGGGCCAGCAGGCGTTCGGCGCGGTCCGGGGCGAGGTCCAGGGTGGGCATGAGCTGGGGGAGAGTGATGCTGGGCAGCAGGTGTCTCAGCAGGACCGTCACCCGCTCGTCGAGGTCGGCGCGCTCGCACAGGATTTGCGACATCCACTGGATGCCGGTGAAGGAGCCGGCGAGCAGTTCGGCGGTCTCCGCCGGGTCCACGTGCGGCAGCAGCTCGCCGCGCTCCCGCGCCTCCACGAGCAACTGGGTCAGCCGGTTCGCCCAGGACTGGAACGGCGTGCCGTGGAACGGGTTGCTCCGCTCCGGTCCCTCTCCCCACTGGTCCATCGCCAGGCCCACGCTGGCCCGCGTCAACGGGTCGTGCCGCAGCTGGTGCGCGAACAGCAGCCCCTGGTCGATGAGTTCCTGCACCTTGGTGCGCTGCGGCGGCAGCGGTCCCACTTCGAGCTGGGCCGCGATCACGCCGAGGGCCAGTTCCTCCTTGGAGGCGAAGTGGAAGTACAGGCCACCCTTGGTGACCCCGGCGCGCGCGAGGATCTCGGTGATCGTGGCGGCGCTGTAACCGCGTTCGTCGAAGACGGCGGCCGCTGCCAGCAGGATCGTCTTGCGGGTCTGGATCGCGCGTGCTTGGCGTGCCATGGGCTGTCGCCCCTGTTTCTATGTCAGAGCTTGGTCGGGTTCGCACACGAAGAGAACCGGACTGTCAGTATTTTGTCGAGGGGGAACGAGCCTTGATCACACCGGACTCAAAGGGCAATCCATGTCTGAAGGCATCAGCTTCATAGCCGACCGCGCCGTCATCGGCACCTCATCGGCCGTACGGACGGTCATGACGCAGACACCGGACCCCGCCGCACCGCCCGAAGACCAGACCGACCCGCTGGTTCTTGTACCCGACTCCGGCGACACCGGTCAACCTTCCGCGCACGGCGGCCGGGCCACCGGAGAACTCGTGCACCGGCCGGACGCCGACGACGCCTTCCCTGTGGAATGGACCCGGCTGGCCGAACACCGCTATCTGGTCGTCGCCGACTGGCCGGCCGCCCACCGCTTCTTCGCTCCGCTCCCCGGCGGCGTCCAGGACCCGCTGCTGGTCGCGGAGACCATGCGGCAGACCGCGATGATGCTGGCCCACGCCGAGTACGGCGTCCCGGCCGACCACCACTTCGTCATGTGGGACATGGCATACGCCCTCGCCACGGCCGACTTCGGCCTCTCGGACGCCTCGGGCCGCGTCGACGTCGTCGTGGAGTGCTCCGAGGTCCAGATGCGGGCCAGGAGCCTGGCCGGGATGAGGGTGCGGCTCACCTTCCAGCGTGGCGGGCGGCTCCTGGCCACGAGTACGGGCAGCCTGAGCTGCACCTCGGAGCGGGCCTACCGCAGGCTGCGCGGCGACAGGCTGGACTCCGCCGGTGATCGCGTACCGCTGCTGGACGGCGTACCGCCCGAGCGGGTCGGGCGGCGTGACCCCAGGGACGTCGTGCTCGCGCCCTCGGAGGAGGGGCCCGGGTGGCGGCTGCGGCTCGACACCGCGCATCCCACGCTCTTCGCGCGGGCCAACGACCACGTCCCCGGCATGCTGCTCCTGGAGGCCGCCCGGCAGGCCGCCGTCGCGCTGACTCCCGAGGGGCGCTTCCTGCCCGCCTCGCTGGCGATCGCCTTCCACCGGTACGCCGAACTCGACGAGCCCTGTCTTGTCCGCGCCCGGCGCGAAACCTCCCCGGAGGGTGATGTCTCGGTCCATGTCGAGGGCGTCCAGGGCGACGAGACCGTCTTCACGGCCACCCTCGGCGACACCCCGGAGGCGGCCCGATGACCCGGCGCCTGCTCATCACCGGATCGAGCGGTTTCATCGGCGGACACGTGCTGAAGGCGGCCCGCGCCGCTGAGGACGTACGACTTCGGCTGCTCGTCCGCACTCCGCCGGCGACGCCCGACCCGGACGTCGAGTACGTGTACGGAGACCTCACCGACACCGCCTCGCTGCGCGGTGCCTGCTCGGACGTGGACACCGTCGTGCACTGTGCGGGGCTGATCGGCGGCGACGCGGAGCTGCTCCGCCAGGCCAACGACCTCGGCACCCGAGCCCTGGCGGACGAGGTACGCCGGGCCGGAGTCACGCGGTTCGTCTACCTCGGCACGGCCGCTGTACACGGACGCGGGCCCTTCCGCGGCGCCCGGCCCGGCGAGGTGCCCGTCGCTCCCGCGTCGGACACCAGTCGCACCCGCGCGGCCGCCGAGGAACACGTGCTCGGGGCGGGCGGAACGGTTCTGCGCCCTCACCTCGTTCATGGCCGGGGTGACCGCTGGGTGATCCCCGGCATCCTGGCCCTGCTGCGCGCCCTGGGCGGCCTCCCGGACGGCTGGGCGGGGCGGCAGTCGATGATCGATGTCGAGACCCTGGGCCGGGTCGCCTTCGCGGCGGCCACGACGGGCCCGGCGGACGGCGTGGGACGCGTCCACTACGTCACCCATCCCGATCCCGTGGCGGGGGAACTGCTGCTGTCCACCGTGGCGGAGACCTTCGGGATCTTTACTGAGGACGCCCCGCGCATCTCGGCCGAGACCGCCCGGCAGCGGGTGCTCGACCGTCCCGCCGCCCGCCACCACCTCGGCATGCTCGCCGTCGACCACTGGTTCACCGACGAGTCGCTGTGGAGCGAGTCCGGTGTCGAACCGGGCGCCGGATTCGCCGGGCGCTTCCCGGAGTACGCCGACTGGTATCGCGACCAGGCCGGGTTGCCACCGTTGGAAGCCACGCGTCGCCCGGCGTTTGCACGGACGCGGTGACTTAAGGGGCGTTTCCCAGATCCCGGCCACGCGCGCAGCCGCGATCTGGGTCGCGCCCGGCGCGGCTCGGCCCACATCCGAGCGCCGCTGGTAGGACCGGATCATGACGCGAGGAACCGGCCGCCCCCTGCTCGCCACCAGCCTGCGCTCCCTCAAGGTGCGCAACTTCCGGCTCTTCGCGGCGGGCCAGATCGCCTCCGCCACCGGCACCTGGATGATGGCCGTCGCCCAGGACTGGCTCGTACTGGAGCTGACCGGCGACTCCGGCGGTGCGCTCGCCACCGTCACCGCCCTCCAGTTCACCCCGGTCCTCCTGCTGACCCTCTATGGCGGCCGGCTCGCCGACCGGTACGACAAACGCGCCCTCCTGACCGGCGCGAACATCGCCTCCGGCGTCTTCGCCCTGGCCCTCGGCCTGCTGGTGACCGCCGACGCCGCCCGGCTGTGGCACGTCTATGTCGCGGCCGCCGCGCTCGGCGTGGCCAACGCGGTGGAGGTCCCGGCCCGGCTGTCCTTCATCACCGAACTCGTCGGCCCCGAACTGCTCCCCAACGCCTCCGCGCTGAGTGGCGCCTACTTCAACATCGCGCGCGTGCTGGGGCCTTCGGCGGCCGGGCTGCTCATCCAGTGGTCGGGCACGGGGACCGTGATGCTGCTCAACGCCGTCAGCTACACGGCCACGGTCGCCGGGCTGCGCGCCATGCGCCCGGCGGAGCTGCACCGCGCGCCCCGCCCCGACGCGCCCGCGCGCGTCATCGAGGGCCTGTCCCATCTGCGGACGCGGCCCGACCTGCTCACGACACTCGCCCTGGTCGCGGCGGTCGCCCTCTTCGGCCTCAACCTGCCCCTGACACTGCCGCTCATGGCCCGCGTGGTGTTCCACACCGAGGCCGCGTCCTTCGGCCTCCTCACCGCCGCGCTGGCCGGCGGTTCCCTGCTGGCCGCGCTGGTCGGCACCCTGCGCCGGACCCGCCCCTCGGCGCGGCGGGTGGCCGCCTCGGGATGTGTGTTCGGGGCAATGGAGCTGATCACGGGGTGGGCACCGAACCTGCCCGTCGCACTGGCGCTGCTGGTGCCGACCGGGTTCGCCTCGCTCTACTTCGTCCAGGCGGCGAACCACCGCATCCAACTGGGTGGAGACCCGGCTCACCGAGGCCGGGTGATGGCCCTCTACACCGTGATCCTGCAGGGCAGCACCCCGCTCGGCGCCCTCTTCGTCGGCGCCGCCACCCACACCCTCGGCGCCCGCTCCGGACTGTGGGCGGGCGGTCTGATCACACTGCTCGCCGCCCTCGTGGCGCTGGCCGGGGCACGTGCGGACGCGCCGGTCCCGGCATCCGAGGAGGAGCGGGTCCGGCCGACGGGGAGCCGTCCGTAAGGCGAGTGGCCGGATGTCAGTGGGGTGCGGTTGCATGGGGGCATGAACGACCTGGAGCAGCTGCGCACCGAAGCCGACGCCGTCCTCGCCGAGCTGGTCGGCGCGCCGGAGGGTTCGGCGCGCCTGCGGGAGGACCAGTGGGAGGCGGTCAAGGCCCTGGTGGTGGACCGGCGCCGGGCCCTGGTCGTGCAGCGCACCGGATGGGGCAAGTCGGCGGTGTACTTCGTGGCCACCGCGCTGCTCCGCCGTCGCGGTTCGGGTCCCACGGTGATTGTCTCGCCGCTGCTGGCACTGATGCGCAACCAGGTCGAGTCGGCCGCGCGGGCAGGCATCCAGGCCCGCACCATCAACTCGGCCAACCCCGAGGAGTGGGATGCCATCCACGACGAGGTGGAGCGCGGTGAGGTCGACGTGCTGCTGGTGAGCCCGGAACGGCTCAACTCCGTCGACTTCCGCGACCGCATGCTGCCCAAGCTCGCGGCCACCACCGGCCTGCTGGTGGTGGACGAGGCGCACTGCATCTCCGACTGGGGCCACGACTTCCGCCCCGACTACCGCAGGCTGCGCACCATGCTCCAGGAACTGGCGCCCGGTGTGCCCGTGCTCGCCACCACCGCCACGGCCAACGCGCGCGTCACGGCGGACGTGGCCGAGCAACTGGGCACCGGCGCGGGCGAGGCGCTGGTGCTGCGAGGGCGGCTGGACCGGGAGAGTCTGCGGCTCGGCGTGGTGCGGCTGCCCGACGCGGCGCACCGGCTGGCGTGGCTGGCGGAGCACCTGCACGAGCTGCCGGGCTCCGGGATCATCTACACGCTGACCGTCTCGGCCGCCGAGGAGGTCACCGCCTACCTCCGCGCACGCGGCTTCGCCGTCGCCTCCTATACCGGCCGCACGGAGAACGCCGACCGCCAGCAGGCCGAGGCCGACCTGCTGGACAACCGGGTCAAGGCCCTGGTGGCGACCTCCGCGCTGGGCATGGGCTTCGACAAGCCCGACCTGGGCTTCGTCGTCCACCTCGGCTCGCCGTCCTCCCCGATCTCCTACTACCAGCAGGTGGGCCGCGCGGGCCGAGGCGTCGAGCACGCCGACGTGCTGCTGCTGCCGGGCAAGGAGGACGAGGCGATCTGGCGGTACTTCGCCGAGGTCGCCTTCCCGCCCGAGTCCCAGGTCCGCCAGACCCTGGCCGCCCTCGCCGACGCGGGCCGCCCGCTGTCCGTCCCAGCGCTGGAATCGCTGGTGGACCTGCGGCGCACCCGGCTGGAACTGATGCTCAAGGTGCTGGACGTGGACGGCGCCGTGCACCGGGTGAAGGGCGGCTGGACGGCCACCGGCGCCCAATGGGTCTACGACGCCGAACGCTACGCCTGGGTCGCCCGCCAGCGCGCCGCCGAACAGCAGGCCATGCGGGACTACGTCGGCACGGACGAGTGCCGGATGGCGTTCCTGCGCCGCCAGCTCGACGACGTGGAGATCACTCCGTGCGGGCGCTGTGACAACTGCGCGGGCGCCTGGATCGACACGGCCGTCTCCGCCGAGGCGCTGACGGCCGCCGCCGGTGAACTGGACCGGCCCGGCGTGGAGATCGAGCCGCGCCGCATGTGGCCCACGGGGATGCCCGCGCTGGGCATCGACCTCAAGGGCCGCATCCCGGCGAAGGAGCAGTGCGCCACCGGGCGTGCCCTGGGCCGGCTCTCGGACATCGGCTGGGGCAACCGGCTCCGGCCGCTGCTGGCCGAGCAGACGCCTGACGGTCCGGTCCCGGAGGACGTGCTGAAGGCCGTGGTGGAGGTCCTCGCCGACTGGGCGCGCTCGGCCGGCGGGTGGGCGTCGAACGCGCCGGACGCCGTGGCCCGTCCGGTCGGTGTCGTCGCCATGCCGTCGGTGAGCCGACCGCGGCTTGTCGCCTCGCTCGCGGAGCGGGTGGCCGGGATCGGGCGGTTGCCGTATCTGGGTGCGCTCGCCTACACCGGGGAGGCCGGTGCGCATCAAACGCATCGCAGCAACTCCGCTCAGCGGCTGCAGGCGCTGGCGTCGGCCTTCACGGTGCCGGGGGAACTGGCGGAGGCTCTGGCCAGTGCTCCGGGGCCGGTGCTGCTCGTGGACGACCGGACCGAGTCCGGGTGGACTCTTGCGGTC
>NZ_MUNH01000320.1:0-4546 GCF_002154615.1 Streptomyces recifensis | reverse complement strand
GTGCTGGGGGAGGGGCACGAGGGGGCCGAGATCGTCCTGGCCCCCGGCCGGCGGCACGTCACGCCGGTCAGCGTCGCCGTGCACGCCATGGGCGGCTTCGGTGCCGTCAGCCGCGCCTTCCACAGCTATGTCCGGTGTCATGTCCTGCCGCGCCCGGACGAGTTGCGGCCCGTCCTCTACAACTCCTGGGAGGCGACCGGGTTCGAGACCACCGAGGAGGGCCAGCTGAGGCTGGCCCGGCGGGCGGCCGGCCTCGGGGTGGAGCTGTTCGTGGTGGACGACGGCTGGTTCGGCACCCGCGACGACGACCGTTCCGGCCTCGGCGACTGGACCCCGCACCCCCGCCGGTTCCCGCGCGGACTGCGTCCCCTCGCCGAGGAGGTGCACCGACTGGGCATGGCGTTCGGGCTCTGGGTGGAACCCGAAATGACCAACCCGGACAGCGACTTGTACCGCCGCCACCCCGAGTACGTCCTGCATCTGCCCGACCGCACCGCCACGGCGCTGCGCCACCAGCTCGTGCTGGACTTCTCCCGCCACGAGGTGACCGAGTGGGCGAGTGACTGGCTGCGCCGGATCGTCGCCGAGAACACCGTCGACTTCCTCAAGTGGGACTTCAACCGCTCCTTCACCGAGGCGGGCGCGCGGAGCGGCGGGCCGGACGCGCGACGGGTGCACATCGAGCACGCGCGCGGGGTGCACCGGGTGCTCGACCGGCTGCGCGCCGAATTCCCCCGGCTCCGGATCGAGTCCTGCGCGGGCGGCGGCGGCCGGACCGACCTCGGCATGCTCGCCCGTACCGACCAGGTGTGGACCTCGGACAACACCGACGCCGTCCAACGGCTCGCCGTCCAGCACGGCTTCAGCCAGCTCTACCCGGCCCGCGTCATGTCGGCGTGGGTCACCGACAGCCCCAACCCGCTGACCGGCCGCCGGGTACCGCTGGCCTTCCGCTTCCACTCGGCCATGGCGGGCGTCCTGGGCATCGGCGGCGACCTGGACCGGTGGACACCGGCCGAACTCGCCGAGGGCGCCCGGCTGATCGGGGTCTACAAGGACATCCGCCCGCTGGTGCAGCACGGCCACCAGTACCGGCTGCTCGCACCGGGCGACGGCGCCCTGACCGCCGTCCAGTACACCGGTCCCGACGGCGACCGAACGGTGGTGCTGGTGTGGCGGCCCAGTGCCTCCTTCGGCCCTGCGCACCCGCCGCTCCGGCTGCGGGGCCTCGACCCCGGCGCGCGCTACCGGGACGAGGACACCGCCGCGGAATGGTCGGGGGCGACCCTCACGGGCTTCGGCCTGCCCGTCCCCGACCTGCCGGACGGCGACTGCGCGAGCGCGCTGGTGCGCCTGCGCAGGGTGGCGTAGCCGGGTCAGCGGCCGAGGGGCCCTCCCATCGGGCCAGGCGTGTGCGACCCGGCGCCGGGCAGTCCGGTGCCCGGGGGCATCACTCGTGCCAGGTCGCGGTGTATGCGGTCGGCTTCGCCCCGCACCTCGGCGGGGACGTCACCGCGCTCGGCGACGAGACGGCTGAAGATCGGGGTGTCGGTGAACATGGCGGAGGCTGCTCTTTCCAGTGGGTCGCCGGGGTGGGGGAGCGACGGGACGGGTGACGGTCACCTGCCGTGGCCGGACCGTCGGCGGGCCGGAAGACGGCGGTCCCGAGGAACGCCCGGCCAGGAACGGGCACACGACACCTTAAGGGGCGGTACCGGCAACGCGTGTCCGGGGACCCGGTCCAACTGGTCGGCTTGGCTGATCATGTCTTACTTGTTCGAGGGTAGACGCGGCCGACAAGTCCGAAAGTCGTCGAATACGGAGTACACGTGCCGACACCGCACCTTTCCCCACAGCCCAGCGCGTCCGGAGCCGTGCATCTCGCCGTGTCCTGGCCGAACTGGCTGGAGGCGCACACCACGGCACTGGTCGAGGTCCCCCTGCGCATCGCCCTGATCGTCGTCGTCCTGGCGGTGATCCGCTGGGTGGCCAAGCGCGCCATCACCCGCGTCGTCCAGCACATCCTGCAGCCCTCCGGCGACGATCACGAGTCCCGCCCGCCGCGCCGTGTCGGGCGCGGGGCCGCCGTCCTGCTGCGTGACCGCAGCCGTTCCTCGCAGCGCCGCGAACAGCGCGCCCGCACCATCGGCTCGGTGCTCAGCAGCGGCGTCACCATCGTTCTGGCCCTGCTCGGTACGGCCATGATCCTCGACCAGGTCGGCATCGCCCTCGGGCCGCTGCTGGCCAGTGCGGGAGTGGTCGGTCTCGCCATCGGTTTCGGCGCGCAGAGCCTGGTCGCCGACTACCTCTCCGGCCTGCTCATCATGGTCGAGGACCAGTACGGCGTCGGTGACACCGTCGACCTCGGCGAGGCCGTCGGCGAGGTCGAGCGCATCGGCCTGCGCCTCACCCATGTCCGTGACCTCAACGGCGGTCTGTGGCACATCCGCAACGGCGAGGTCCTCCGGGTCCGCAACGACAGCCAGGACTGGGCCCGTGCCGTCCTGGACGTCGCCGTGGCCTACGACGCCAACCTCGACACCGTCTACCAGGTGCTGGAGGACGCCGGCCGCAGCCTGCGCCAGGACCCGGCCTTCTCCGCCGTCCTGCTGGAGGACCCCAGCGTGTGGGGCGTGCAGTCGCTGGACGCGGACGGTGTCGTCGTCCGCCTCGCCGTGAAGACGATCCCGCTCCAGCAGTGGGGCGTCACCCGCGAGTTGCGCCGCCGTGTGAAGGACGCGCTGGACGCGGCCGGCATCGACATCCCCTTCCCGCAGCGCACCATCTGGCTGCGCAACGAGGAACCGGAGACGAGGCTCACCGCCCGCTGACTCTCCCCCCGCACGACGAGGGGCCCGGCCTTGGGAAGGCCGGGCCCCTCGTCATGTCCCGCGGTGTGCGCGTGCGGTGCGCCTACCAGCGGTACCAGCGGCCACGACGGCCACCACTGCCCGCGGGGCGCACGAAGAAGCCGACCAGCCACACGACCAGGACGATCACCGCGATCCACCACAGCGCCTTCAGGGCGAAGCCCGCGCCGAAGAGGATGAGAGCCAGCAGAAGAACCAGAAGCAAAGGAACCATTGTCATAACCTCCTGACCGCCGATTGCCCTTGACCAGCGAATACACGCACACGATTGCCAAGTTATTCACACGACGCGAAGGGCATGTGGACGTGTTGCCGTGCAGGCCGTCCCGGCGGTGGTGCTCCGTTCGGTGCAGCGCGGACGCGGAGGAGGCTGACGGGGCCGGTGAAGAGGGATTCTCCGCGTGCGCGGGGGTAACCGCCCTGCATGAACATCGCTGCTGAATTCCTCGCCGCGTCCAGCAGGAGCGCGCTCTGGCTCCTGGTCGTGGGCGTGATCGTCGCCGTGATCCTGCTGGGCGGATTCCTGCTGGGCAGCCGACGGGCGCGCTCGCGCCGCATGTCCACGCAGCCGCCCGGCGCCGACACCCGCCGTGGCCCGCAGGACCAGTCGGGCGTCGGCTGGCAGACCCCGGAGGACAACCCGGAGAACCACTCCCACCACCGCCGCTGAGGGCTCACTCCGCGTGCTGCCGCTCCAGCTCCCGCTTGAGGTTGGCCAGGGTCCGGCGGATGTTGCGGGTCTGGAAGTCGGGGAAGGTGCTGCCCGAGGTGACGATCCGGTCGAAGACGCCGGCCACGAAGTCCGGCCAGGTACGGCGGTCGTCGCTCCAGATCTCGGTGACGCGGGTGCCCTCGCCCTCCGGCTCGAAGCGGTACTCCCAGGTGGCGATCGGGCCGCGCAGGCGCGGGCGGCCGACGCCGATGGCGTGGACCCGGAAGGCGAAGCGGCGGCCCGGCTCGGCCGCCGTGACCGTGCACCGGGTCACCCAGCGGAAGCGTCCGCGCTTGTTCCGTCCGACGAAGCTCGTGCCCACCTCGGCCGGCCCCGCCGCCGAGCCGGGGGTGGTGCCCAGGTTCTCCGGGCTCCAGCGCCCCATGTCACCGGGGTCGCTCACCGCCCGGTAGGCGGCGTCCGGGGAGACGTCGATGACGATGCTGTCGCTGACACTCAACACACGGGCCACTGCGCTGCCTCCTACCGCGAGCATGTAGCTACTACCGAGTAGGAATCATGGCACGGCCCCCCCGGCCCGGTCAGTCCCCGAGGGCCGACAGGGCGGCGGTGACCTGGTCGCACACCTCGGGCGGGGTCGAGGCGTGCGGGGAGAACCTCAGCGAGTCCGCTCGCACCGTCGGCGTGACGCCCTCGGCGTGCAGCGCCTTCGCCACCAGTGCCGGATCGCGGTCCGGCACGGTGAAGGAGAGGATGCCCGCGCGCCGGGCCGGGTCGGCGGGGGAGAGGACCCGCCCGCCACAGGCCCGGACGGCCTCGGTGAGTTCACCGGTCCGCTCCGCGATGGCGGCCTCGATCGCGCCCACGGTGTGCCGCTCGACGAGGTCCAGGGCGACCGCGAACGCGGCCGCCGTCACCGGGCTCAGGTTGGTGACGGACCAGCGGCCGGCGTCCGGGGCGGGCGGGTGCTCCGCGCCGTCGAAGAGGCCGGCCTCCGCCACGC
>NZ_MUNH01000319.1:0-7671 GCF_002154615.1 Streptomyces recifensis | reverse complement strand
GCCTCCGCGGTGCGCCCGGCCGGCCACAGCCAGCACGACAGCCAGCGCAGGCCCTCCCCCTCGCCCAGCCGGTCACCCCGTGCGCGGCGCAGCCGCACCGCCGTACGGCGGGAAGTCACCCCCTCGTCGAGGCGGCCGGACAGCAGACAGGCCTGCGAGTGGCCCTCCAGCAGGGAGGTCTGCTGCTCGGCCGGCAGGTCGTCGGCGTACCGCAGGGCGCGGGCGTACTGGGCGGCCGCTTCCCGGTGCGCGCCCGACGCGGCGGCGTGGGCGGCTGCCGCGGGCGCGTACTCCAGCACGGCGGCCGTGTCCTCGGCGCCCTCCGCATGGTCGGCCAGCGGCACCAGGTCGTCCGCCGTGACCGGCCCGGACCGCATCAACGCCAGTGCCTGGCGGTGTACTCGCAGCCGGTGGGCGGCGGGTACGGCCTCCAGTACCGCCTGCCGGGTCAGCTCTTGGCGGAACTCGGCCGTGCGCCCCTCGGTGCGTACGATGCCGCAGGCCACGGCCTCGTCGAGAGCCTCCTCCGGAGCCGGCAGGATGCCGGCCGGCAGCGGCAGCGAGACCCGGCGTCCGAGGACGGCCAGCACGTCGACCACCCGGCGCGCCGAGGCCGACAGGCCGGCCAGGCGGCCCGCGACGGCCTCGCGCACCGTGGCCGGGATGGGCTCGGTAGGGGCGGCCAGGACCGAGGTGACGATGAACGGGTTGCCGGCGGACACGCGGTACACCTGCTCGGCGTCCACGGTGTGTCCGGCGGCCAGTCGGGCCACGGCCCGGCGGCTCAGGGGGAGCAGGTCGTGGCGGTGCACCCACGGATAACCGGCCAGGGTGCCGAGGAGGGCGGTCAGGTCGTGGGTCCGGCCGATCTCGTCGTCGCGGTAGGTGACCACCACCAGCGCCGGAACGCTGGGCAGGCGCCGGGTCAGATGGCGCAGCAGGTCCATCGTGGCCTCGTCGGCCCAGTGGACGTCCTCCACGACCAGCAGGCTCGGATAGGAACTCAGGTCGGCGAGCAGGCAGTCGAAGAGCTCGTCGGAACGGCAGGTGCCGGCCAGCGCTCCGGTCAGGGCCGTGCGCGCCGCGGCGCCCAAGTTCGGAGCCAGGTCCATCAAGGGGCCCAGCGGGCGTGGAGTGGCCAGCGGATCACAGGCGCCCGACAGCACCCGGACGTGGGGATCGGCCAGCCGGGCCAGCCGGTGAACAACGGCGGTCTTGCCGATGCCGGTCTCGCCACGCACAAGGGCCAGGCGTCCCGGGCCGCTCACTGCCACTTTCAGATGGCCGGTGAGGTCCTGGAGAACGGCCTCTCGCTCTAGCAGGTCCATCAACGTCAGTTTCTCTCCGGGGCCGGAGCCGCGCAAAAGATCCAGCCCGATCCCGGCAGGTAGGCCGTCGGGACGGTAATGCCCGGGCGCCGCGCCGGGACCTGGGGTGTGCCCGGGGTGGAACTTGGGGTGTTCGCCCGATGCGCCGCCGGAGACGGCGGCGCATGCTGGTCGAGGAGTTCCAAACCCGGGCTCCCCCGCGCCTCCGGGAAAAGACTGCGGCGGTCCGCCGCGTCCTGATGTCCCGGAGTTGAGGCGGCTTGAGCCCCAGGGCTACGGAGAACGCCCTCCGTAAACGAATCGGGGCCGCGAACCGGCAGGTCCCGATAGTCCCCGGAAAGGAATCATCATGCAGAACTTCGCGAAGCGTGCGGCGCTGGTGACGGCATCGGCTGCCCTGGCTGCTGGGGGTGCCCTGACGCCCTCGTCCGCATTCGCCACCCCGGCGCCCACAGGAACTCACGCGACGACGCCGGACAAGCCGTGCCCGAAGGGGAAGAACTGCAAGATCAACCGTAATGCTCAGGGCCGCAACACCCAGGGCGGCGTCCAGGGCAGCGGTAGGGGGAACACGCAGGGCGGAGTCCAGGGTGGCGGCACCGGTAACACGCAGGGCGGGGTCCAGGGCGGCGGCACTGGCAACACCCAGGGCGGAGTCCAGGGTGGCGGCACCGGTAACACCCAGGGCGGTGTGCAGGGTGGCGGCACCGGTAACACGCAGGGCGGTGTGCAGGGTGGCGGCACTGGCAACACCCAGGGCGGTGTGCAGGGTGGCGGCACCGGTAACACCCAGGGCGGTGTGCAAGGCGGCGGCACTGGCAACACCCAGGGCGGGGTCCAGGGTGGCGGTACCGGCAACACCCAGGGCGGTGTGCAAGGCGGCGGCAGGGGGAACACGCAGGGCGGTGTGCAGGGTGGCGGCACTGGCAACACCCAGGGCGGGGTCCAGGGTGGCACCGGTAACACCCAGGGTGGAGTCCAGGGTGGCACCGGTAACACGCAGGGCGGTGTGCAGGGTGGCGGCACTGGCAACACGCAGGGCGGTGTGCAAGGCGGCGGCAGGGGGAACACGCAGGGCGGTGTGCAGGGTGGCGGCACTGGCAACACCCAGGGTGGAGTCCAGGGCGGCACCGGTAACACCCAGGGCGGTGTGCAGGGTGGCGGCACCGGCAACACCCAGGGTGGAGTCCAGGGTGGCGGCACCGGTAACACCCAGGGTGGAGTCCAGGGTGGCGGCACCGGTAACACCCAGGGCGGTGTGCAGGGTGGCGGCACCGGTAACACCCAGGGCGGTGTGCAGGGTGGCGGCACCGGCAACACCCAGGGCGGAGTCCAGGGTTAATCGATAGACGGAGTTCATCACCCCGCGGAGAAAGTCTCCGCGGGGTGATGCCGTGTTCTCCCATGTCGATCGCCCGGCACGCAAAGAGCCGCACCGTCACGGCGCGGACCGCAGGCACTCTGTACGGGTGACATCGCCTGTGTCGCTGTAGTAAAGCGGTGAGGGGGTGTGACTAATTTGGTCCGCAAGAAGTCCTGTCTGCAGTCTAGAAAGGCCTACCGTGAAGCGGGTCGGAATCTACGCAACCCTGTCTTTTGCCGCTGCCATGGCGCTGACAGGCGCAACGGCAAGCCAGGCCTCCGCGGAAAACCGCAACTATCCGGGATATCCGGCGGAAGTCACCGTTGTTTTCAACCATGGGTATTACGGCAATGTCTTCAACACCCAGGGCGGTACCCACAACACCCAGGGCGGCACGCAGGGCGGTATCGGCAACACCCAGGGCGGCACGCTGAGCGGCAAGGGGAACACCCAGGGCGGTGTCCAGGGCGCCGGCAACGGCAACACCCAGGGCGGCACGCAGGGCGGTACCGACAACACCCAGGGCGGCACGCAGAGCGGCACCAACAACACCCAGGGCGGCATCACGCAGGGCACGAAGGACGCGGAGAAGAAGATCACCGCGCGGACCTTCGAATTGATCAATGACGGCCTGAACGGATGACGAGGCCGCTGCCGCGGTGTCGCTTTCGGGTCGTGCCCTGGCTCGCGTAGGCGCCGGTGAACCGGAATGCAGGAGGGGCTCCCGGCACGGTGCCGGGAGCCCCTCCTACACGTACGCGGAATGTGTGCGAACCGGAGTCAGAACGTCCCCAGCTTCACGATCGACAGCAGCGCGATCAGCTGGATCGCGGACGCGCCCAGCGCCTTCGGCCAGGGCAGGTCGTGGGAGCGGGAGACCATCAGGGTGAGCAGGGCGCCCGCGCCGAGCCAGGTGATCCAGCCGATGACCTGCACGAAGCTCGCGTCGCCGCCGAAGAACATGGCGAAGACCAGGCGCGGGGCGTCCGTCAGCGACATGATCAGCATCGACAGGCCGACCGTCGGCTGCCAGGCGCCGTCGCCGCCGAGCTGGCGGGCCAGCGTGTGCGTGACCACGCCCAGGATGAAGGCGCTCAGCACCATCGCCACGGCCGAGATCAGCACGATCGGCACCGCGTTGGTGAACGTCGCGCCGATCACGTCCGCGCGGGCGCCGTCGAAGCCGAAGACCGCGAGCAGGCCGTAGAGGAACGTCACGATCAGGGCGGGGCCCCACATCGTGTAGTCCCGCATGCGGAGGAAGGTCGGGTCGGGGTTGAGGACGACCCCCTTCAGCAGTTCCTTCCAGTGCAGCGGCGGCCCGGACGGGCCGGGGGACTGCGCCGAGCCCGCGTGGTAGGTCTCGCCCTGGGAGTAGGCGGACGCCTCGTCGATGGAGAACGCCTGGGTGTGGCCCGGCTGGTTCGCCGCGTACGGGTCGTGCCCGCCGTGCCCGCCGTGGCCGGGGTCGCCGAAGTACTCCGGTCCGTCGTTCACCGGCGCCGGGTATCCGTACTGGTTCCCCTGCGGGTGCCCCGTACGGCCCTGTGGGTAGCCGTAGGCGGGCCCCCGCTGCCCGTGGTGCGGGGCCTGGCCGCCGTACGACGGGCCCTGGGGTGCGTGCGCCTGCTGTCCTTGCGCGGTGCGGTTGTCCCGGTTCCCGCGTCCCATCCTGAATCCAGCCACCCGTCGAACGTACCTGCTCCCGGCCGCCCGCGTGCCGGGCCCGGGGGGTCGGGCCCGGCATTGCGGCCATCCTGTGACATCCCCTAAGGGACCGTCAGGGCCGGATCAGGGGCTCAGCCGTTCAGGGCCGTCCCGAAGCGCGGGCTGCCCGTGGTGGCGACGCCGGTGGCCGCCGGGCCGAAGGAGAGCGCGCCCGCGGTGACGGGGCCGCCCGCCGAGCCGCGCAGTGACCAGACCGCGCCGTCTCCCGCGTCCTCGCCGGGGGCCGCGACGGTCAGTTCCGCGCGCCGGTCACCGGAGTGGTCGGCGAGCAGGACACGGGCGCCGAACCGGTCGCCCTTCTCCGACGTGCCGGGGACGCCCGCGGTGTTCTGGCCGAACCACGCGGCCTGCCGGGTGGTGAGCCCAGTGGCACTGCCGCGGAGCAGGGTGACCGCGCCGGCGCCCGCGTCCTCGCCGGGCGCGCCGACGGCCAGGTCCATGAACCCGTCCCCGTCGACGTCGCCCAGCGAGACACTGCCCCCGAAGGCGTCGCCCGTCTCGGCCCCGCCCGGCACGCCCGGAGTGTCCTGGTCGAGCACCAGCGGCGCGCGCGAGGTGTCCTTGCCGGCCGGGCCGCCGTAGACGACGGTGACCCTGCCGCCCTTGGCCCCGGCCGGGTCGGCGGACCGCTCGGCGGGATTGCCGACGACGATGTCGGCGTACCCGTCCTTGTCGATGTCGCCGATCGCCGAGACCGGGCCGGCGGGCAGGCTCTGGAGCCAGTCGCTGTAGTTGCCGATGGACGGGTCGGCGATGAGGTCGGTGACCGTGCCTCCCGCGCCCGGCCGCCGGCCGTGCACCACCAGGCTGGTGGACCAGGCGGCGGAGACGTTCCCCACGCTCATGGACGTGACGCCGTACGCGGGGGAGTAGGCATCGGTGACACCCGAGCCGGAGGCACCCTGCCAGGCACCGGACCTGGTGACCGGACCGTTGAGGAAGGACAGGCCGACGGACCCGGTGGAGCCGATCGCCACGTCGAGGTCGCCGTCGTGGTCGAGGTCACCCACGGCCAGCGACTGCCCGTAGCGGTCCTTGTCCTCGTGCCAGTAGTCGATGACCCCACGGGCTCCGGACAACCCGCTCCGGCCGCCCCAGACGACGACCACCATGCCGTCGTTGGTGTCGCCGTCCACGTCCTCGCCGGGTGCGCCGACCAGCAGGTCCGCGTAGCCGTCCTTGTTCAGGTCGGCGCTCGCCACGGCCGTGCCGAAGGCGTCACCGGCCTCGGCGGCGCCCGGCACTCCGGCGGTGTTCTGGGTGATCAGGGTGCGGGTGGCCGTCTTCAGCCCGGCGGAGCCGCCGTAGACGACCGAGACGGCACCTGCCCCCGCCCGGCCGCCGACGGTGGCGTCGGGGGCGCCGACCGCGAGATCGATACGGCCGTCGCCGTTGAAGTCGTACGGGGCGGCAGCCGGGGCCGCGTGGGCGGGCACGCTCAGCGCGAGCGGGGCGACGAGCCCGGTGAGTGCGAGGGCGAGGACGCGCGTACGCATGAAGGGTCCTTGGGGAGGCCGGAGTCGGGTGCGGGTCACGGGGCGATCGCCCAGGCGAAGTCGCCCGTGCCGGTCACGGCGACGTCGCGGGCGGCGATGAACTTGGCGGAGCCGGTGGTCAGGCCGGACGCCGAGCCCCGAAGGACGGTGACGGCGCCGTGGCCGTCCTCGCCGCCCGCCCCGGTCACCAGGTCGGCCTTGCCGTCCCGGTTGATGTCGAGCAGACGGACCGACTGGCCGAACCCGTCCCCGGTCTCCGAGCCGCCGGGTACGCCCTTCGAGTCCTGCGTCCAGCCCTGGGCGCCCTTCGTGGTCAGGCCCGAGGCGGAGCCGAACAGAATGGTCACCGACCCGGCCCCGAGGGCCTTGCCGAGTGCCTCGCCCGGCGCGCCCACCGCGACGTCGGCGTAGCCGTCGCCGTTGATGTCACCGGTGCCGACCGAGGAGCCGAACGCGTCGTCGGACTCGCCCGTGCCGGGTACGCCGGTGGTGTCCTGGTGGATCACGGTCGGGGTCTGCGCGGGGTCCGGGCCGGCCGGGCCGCCGTACCAGACGGTGATCTGGCCGCCCTTGTGACCGGACTTCTTGGTCCCGGCGGGGTCGGAGGCGTCGCCGAGCACCACGTCGCCGTAGCCGTCGCCGTTGATGTCGGCCACCGAACCGGCCAGGCCGTCCGCCTTCGGCAGGCGCTTCATGGCGTGCTTCGTACCGGTCCAGGTGTAGTAGATGATGTCGCCGCCCTCGTCGCCGTCGACGAGGAAGGGGTAGAAGCGCTCGGCCGCGCCGTCGCGGTTGAGGTCCCCCGCGAACGTCTCGGTGGTGGAGCCCAGTTCGCCGACGCCGGTGTTGGTCAGCGGGGTGCCCGAGCGGGTGAAGGGGCCCCGGTACAGCCGGGTCTGGGTGCGCCCGGTGAGGGTCAGGTCGAGCTTGTGGTCCCCGTCGAAGTCGGCGATCGCGATGCCCCGGCCGAAGTCGCTCCACTCGGGCAGGGCGGCCGGCTGGGGCACCAGGGCACCGCCGGACAGGCCCGACTTGCCACCCCACAGGATGGTCGCGCTGCCCACCTGGTCCCGGTCGCCGATGCTCTCGCCCGTGGCGCCCACGACGAGGTCGGAGTAGCCGTCGCCGTCCAGGTCGCCCGCGGCCAGGCCCGCGCCGAAGACGTCGCCCGCCTCGGCGGTGCCGGGAACCCCGGCGGAGTTCTGGGTGATCACGCTGCGCCTGGCGGCGGAGACGCCCGAGGCGGAGCCGTAGAGCACGACGACGGCGCCGGCCTGCTGGGCCCTGCCGACGTCGTGGCCCTGGGCGCTCAGGGCGATGTCCAGGTACCCGTCACCGTTGAAGTCACCGGACAGCCGGGACGGCGCGGCGCCGGCCGGGGTGGCGGGCAGTGCGGTGAGCAGGCCGGTGGTCAGAGTGGCGGCCAGAAGAAGGACGCGCTTGCGCAAGGCGGGCTCCGAGCGGGAGTGGGCGGGGCCCGCACTGCTGCGTGCCGGGCCGGACGAGGGACCGCCGACGGCCCGCGGGACGCGCCGTCGGCGATCAGGAGACCCGCGGTGAAAGGTAAAGGTTGTACGTGAATCCGGTGAACGCGTGCGGTCGCCGAAGACGCTGGTGAAGCGGGGCGTGCTGCCCGTGGAGGCGTCCGGAACACCGGTGCCGTCCGCCAGCTTGCCGGGCGACCGCGATGCGGTTGGCGATCACCGGACCGACACCAGCCTCCGGGGCGGGCGGGGCCCGGCCCGGAGGCTGGTGT
>NZ_MUNH01000318.1:0-17626 GCF_002154615.1 Streptomyces recifensis | reverse complement strand
CCAGGCCGGACAGCGGGGTGGCCGGGGCGGGCTTGAGGATGATCGGGACACCGGCCGCGATGGCCGGGGCGACCTTGTGCGCGCACAGGTTCAGCGGGAAGTTGAACGGGGCGATACCGAGGACGACGCCCTTGGGGAAGCGGCGGACGAGCGCCATGCGGCCCTGGCCGCCCGCGTCGGTGTCGAGGCGCTGGGCCTCGCCGCCGTTGAACCGCCGGGCCTCCTCGGCCGCGAGCCGGAACACGGAGACGGCACGGGCGACCTCGCCGCGCGCCCACTTGATGGGCTTGCCGTTCTCGCCGGAGATGAGCTGGGCGATCTCCTCGGTGCGCTCGGTCAGCCGCCGCGCGACGTGGTCGAGGGCGGTGGCGCGGACGTGCGCGGGGACGGCGGCGAACTCGTCGCGGACCGCGTACGCGGCGGCCACGGCCTCTTCGACCTGGGCGTCGGTGGGCACGCTCGCCCGGCCGACGACGCGGCCGTCCCACGGGGAGGAGACGTCGAAGCTGTCCTCGCCGGTGGCCTGGCGGCCGGCCAGCCAGAAGGCGTGGGTGGAGGTCATGTGCGGGTCCGGCCCTTCCGCGTCGGGGGTGATGTGCGTGCTCCACGGTAGGGCGGGCCGGCGCGGCGGTCGCTTGTCCGAGTCGTACGGAAACAGGGGGCCGATGCGCCGGTTCGGCGGGGTGGGCGCGGGAGACGGGGGCGGCTACTCCCCCGAGGTCGCCTTCAGCGCCAGCCACAGCTCCATCCGGACGTCCGGATCGTCCAGCGAGCGGCCGAGGATCTCCTCGACCCGGCGCATCCGGTAGCGCAGGGTGTGCCGGTGCACGCCGAGGTCGGCGGCGGCCGCGTCCCACTGCCCGTGCCGCGACAGCCACGCCCGCAGTGAGGCGACGAGGTCCCCGCGCCCGGTCGCGTCGTGGTCGCGCAGCGCCCGCAGCAGGCCGTCGGCGAAGGCCCGCACCGCGTCGTCGGCCAGCAGCGGGAGGACCGAGCCGGCCGCCACGTGCTCGTGCTCGACCATGACCCGGCCGCGCCGCCGGGCCACCGAGAGTGCCTGCTCGGCCTGGCGGTAGGCGGAGGCGGCCGCTATGGGGCCCGCCGGGGCGGAGAGGCCGACCACGAGTGCGTCGTCGTCACCGCCCTTGGACTCCGGGACGAGCCGGGCCGCCTCCAGCGCGCCCGCGTAGGCCGTGCAGGCGGTGACGGCGGCGCCGCCGTCGGTGGCCAGCACCACCAGCCGGTCCCGTTCGGGTACCACCAGTACGGCTTCGCCGGAGCGGGCGGCGGCGGACTCGGCGGCCTCCGCGAGCGCGTCCAGCGGATCGCCGTCCGTCCCCTGCCGCGGCGCGGACTCGGCGACCAGCAGCCGGAACGGCGCGTCCAGCAGGCCGCCGTACAGGTCGCCGGCGACCGCGCGGGCGTGGTCGGGCTCGCCCGCGAGCAGCATCCGCAGTACGGCCGCGCCGACCCGCTGTTCGGCGGCGTGCAGGGAGCGGGAGCGCTCGGTGGTGAGGGTGAGCAGGGCGATGGCGGAGTGCACGGCGTAGCGCTCGGCGGTGCCGGGGGCGGCCGCGGTGCCGACGGCGAGGGCGGCGCGGGGGCGGCGGCCGGTGCCCAGCGAGTGCAGCTCGATGCGGTCCTCGGTGTCGGGGGCGGCGACCACCGAGGAGGCGGGAGCGGGGCGTTCCCGCAGCCGCTCGACGTCGGCGGTGAGCCGGGCGGCCCGGCGCCCCGCCCACTCGGGCGCGGCGGCGACGACGGCGCCGGACGCGTCGTACAGCGCGGCCCAGCCGTCGACCTGCGCGGCGAGCGCGGCGAGCAGGCCCTCCGGGCCGGTGGTGAGCGCCTGCCGGGTCAGCTCGCGCTGGGCGGCGAAGCCCGCGGTGACGGCGCGGTACTGGTCGGCGGCGATGGCTGCGGAGACGGCCTTGCTGATGGCGAGGAAGGGGGTGCGCCGGGGCACCTCCAGCAGGGGCAGCCCCTCCAGCCGGGCGGCCTGCACCAGCGCCTCGGGGATGTCGTCGTAGTTGACGCCGACCGCGAAGCCCAGGCCGACGACGCCCGCGTCGGCCAGCCGCTTCACGTACCGCCGCATCGCCTCCGGGTTCTCCGCGTCCAGCTTGAGCGCGGTGATCAGCAGCAGCTCCCCGCCCTCCATGTACGGCACGGGGTCGGCCAGCTCGCTGACATGCGCCCAGCGCACGGGCACGTCGAGGCGGTCCTCCCCCGCGCGGACCGTCAGCTTCAGCGCGGAGTGGTGGACGAGCGAGGCGAGCGTCGGCGGCATGAGACCTTCAGGTCGGGACGGCCGGCGCACCATCGCGCCGACCGGGAGCAGTCATCTCTTGGCCGCCACGTATGAACGACCCACCTCGATTCTGCCTCACCGTACGGTCGCGGACCTCCGTTCAGCTCCTCAGGTCCACCAGCAGGGGCGGGGCGTGCTCGCCTCGCACCGTCGTGAGCGAGAGGACGGCGTGCCCCGGAGGGACCGCGTGGGCGAGCTCGGAGGCGGACCAGCGCTCCCGCTCCACCTGGCGGACGGTGACCGCGCGGGCGGTGGGCGCCTGGCCGGTGATGACGCGGCGGAGCATGTGGACGGCCTTGCCGGCCGGGGTCTCCGCGATGATCTGGCGGTCGGTGACGTCGCGGGTCTCGATCCACTCCTTGCCCCAGACCTCGGCGAAGTCCTGGCCGTCCCAGGGAGTGAGGCCGGAGAACGCCATGCGGCACCCGGTCGCGCCGAGCAGCGGGCCGCGCAGCGGGCGGGGTACGTCGTCCAGGGTGCGCAGCGTGAGCACGACGCCCGCGTTGGCCGAGCGCAGCCGCTGGATGCCGCGCACCGACTCGGGGGTGACGACCCCGGCCGCCTCGTCGAGCAGCAGGCAGGCGAAGAGGGAGCGGTCCTCGCGGGCGGTGACGGCGGCCGTGAACTGGGCCAGCACCAGCCGGGCCAGGATGCGGGAGGCGTCGGCGTGGCCCCGCTGGGGCAGGTCGATGCGGACGCGGACCGGGTGGTCGAGCGCCTTCAGGGTGAAGGGCCGCGAGGTGCCGGAGGTGTCGAAGAAGGCGGCGAACGCGGGCCGGTCCAGCAGCGCGACGCGGTCCGCGAGCGCGGCGGCCACGTCACCGGGGTGCGCCTGCTGCCGCTCCCGTGCGTCGAGTTCGCGCAGCAGCGAGGCGTGCCCGGTCTCGGTGAGCGCCTTGCGCAGCGCGGCGATCGGGCCGGGGGCGCCGTCGAGGAGCTGGCGCAGCTCGGGCACGGAGGGGAAGCGCTGGTGGACGGCTCGGAAGGGGCCGAGCAGCTGCGCGAGGACGGTGGTGGAGCGGCGGCTGTCGGAGCCGGGGTGCGGGTCGGCGAGGTCGCCGACGAGGGCTTCGGCGAGTATCGCGGCCGCCTCGTCGGGGTCGGTGGTGCCGCCGTAGAGGTCGAGGTCGTAGACGGAGTCGGGGTGGCCGACACGGACCACCACGTCGTACGCGTCGGCCGGCCCGATCCCGGCACCCGCCGCGCCCACGCTCACCACGGCGGCGCGGCCGGCGAGGGCGTGCAGGCAGAGGGACTCCGCGAGCGGCTTCACGAGGCTGCCGGTCTTGCCGGAGCCGGCCGGGCCGACGGCGACCAGGGAGGTGCCGAGCAGGTCGGTGCCCAGCGCGAGTCCGGCACCCCGGTACTGGTAGGGGTTGCGGGGGTCGTCGGCCGCGGTGCCGAGCCGGACCTGGCCGGTGAGCAGGTCGTGCCGGGCCTGCCGGGCGGGCAGGTCACGGTCGCCGGAGGGGTGCGGGCAGGCGGCGGAGCCGTCGCGCAGGACGGCACCGGTGAAGGCGGCCAGGGTGTTCGACCCGGAGCGCACGCCCTGCCAGGCGCGGCCGATCCGGGCGTGGTCGACGTCCCGCATGAGCCCGGTGCGTGCCTCGGCGGCGAGCCGTTCCGCGGCCTCGTGGGCACCGTGGGCGCGCAGCTCGGGCCAGTCGGCGGGGTCCTCGCCGGGCGCGGGCGGCGGTGGTTCGGCGGGGGTGGCGGACTTGACCCAGGCGGGCGGTCCGAACCGCCGCCAGACCTCGCCCCAGCGCCCGATCCGGGCGACCACGAAGAGGATGGCGAGGGCGATGAGGGTGTAGTACGAGTACCAGAGGACGGCGTTGCCGACGCGGTCGTTGCCCTCGCGCCAGGAGTCCGGGGTGAACAGCTCCAGCGGCAGCACCCACCAGCCGCCGAGGTAGCCGTTCCACAGCAGCGACCACACCAGCCAGCCGACCAGGAACGCGATCACCGCCCCGCTGAGCAGCTGCCGGGCGGGGGTCAGCTCGGGTTCGGTCTCCGGCCGGGGCCGGTGCCCGAGGCGCCACACACCGGGCGCGGCGCCCGGCCCGCCATGTCCACCACGGACAATGGGCCGTGCCGACAACGCCCACATGGAGCATGCCCACCCCACGGCACCCGTCTTAGCCTGCGGGAAAACAAGGCAAGCGTCCGTAATACCCCCAGGAGCCCCGCATGACCGCACTTCCGCAGGAGCGCCGCGTCGTCACCGCCATTCCCGGCCCGAAGTCGCAGGAGCTTCAGGCCCGCCGCACCGCGGTCGTCGCCCAGGGCGTGGGCTCCACGCTGCCGGTCTTCGTCACGCGCGCGGGCGGCGGTGTCATCGAGGACGTCGACGGCAACAGCCTGATCGACTTCGGCTCCGGCATCGCCGTGACCTCGGTGGGCGCCTCCGCCGAGGCCGTGGTGCGCCGCGCGAGCGCCCAGCTCGCCGACTTCACCCACACCTGTTTCATGGTCACCCCGTACGAGGGCTACGTGGAGGTCGCGGAGGCCCTCGCGGAGCTGACGCCGGGTGACCACGCGAAGAAGTCGGCGCTGTTCAACTCGGGCGCCGAGGCCGTCGAGAACGCGGTGAAGATCGCCCGCGCCCACACCAAGCGCCAGGCGGTCGTGGTGTTCGACCACGGCTACCACGGCCGTACGAACCTCACGATGGCGCTGACGGCGAAGAACATGCCGTACAAGAACGGCTTCGGCCCGTTCGCGCCCGAGGTCTACCGGGTGCCGGTGGCCTACGGCTACCGCTGGCCCACCGGTCCGGAGAACGCGGGTCCGGAGGCCGCCAAGCAGGCGATCGACCAGATCACCAAGCAGGTCGGCGCGGACAACGTGGCCGCGATCATCATCGAGCCGGTGCTCGGCGAGGGCGGCTTCATCGAGCCGGCCAAGGGCTTCCTGCCGGAGATCGTGAAGTTCGCCAACGACAACGGCATCGTGTTCGTGGCCGACGAGATCCAGTCCGGCTTCTGCCGCACCGGCCAGTGGTTCGCGTGCGAGGACGAGGGCATCGTCCCGGACCTGATCACCACCGCCAAGGGCATCGCGGGCGGCCTGCCGCTCGCCGCCGTGACGGGCCGCGCCGAGATCATGGACGCCGCGCACGCGGGCGGCCTCGGCGGCACCTACGGCGGCAACCCGGTGGCCTGCGCCGCCGCGCTCGGCGCGATCGAGACGATGAAGGAGCAGGACCTCAACGGCAAGGCCAAGCGCATCGAGGAGGTCATGAAGGGCCGCCTCGCCACCATGGCCGAGAAGTTCGACATCATCGGCGACATCCGGGGCCGGGGCGCGATGATCGCCATCGAGCTGGTCAAGGACCGCGACACCAAGGAGCCGAACGCGCAGGCCGCCGCCGCGCTGGCCAAGGCGTGCCACCAGGAGGGCCTGCTGGTCCTGACCTGCGGCACCTACGGCAACGTGCTGCGCTTCCTGCCCCCGCTGGTCATCGGCGAGGACCTGCTGAACGAGGGCCTGGACATCATCGAGCAGGCTTTCTCGCGCATCTGAGCGACCGGACCGCTCGTTTCAGCGAGTGGTCCGTACCTCTGGCGGACGACTGCGGCAGGCCGTGTGAAGAACGTGTGCGAGGTGGATGACAGGACGCGATTGCGTCTGTCCGACCGCCTGCGCCTGCCGTAAGTTCGGTCCCGATGAGAGATACACCCCGCTCGCAGGGGACTGCGGGTGAGTTCAGGCCGGGGCCTCCCCAGCTTCGACCTGGTCGTGCCCTCGCGCACACAACCGGGGCCTGAGGGCTCCGGGATCTCCACACCGATCGGACGGTCGCCGCCCCAAACCCCCCGGGGCGCGCGACATCCCGGTCCGGTCGGCCGCCCCGGAACCACCCCCCCTGTTCCGGGGCGGCCGACCTCCTTCTCGCCACCCGCGCGCATGCGAAGCTGGCCCGGTGTCCACTCCCGCCCGTCGCCTCGCCTTCGCCGCCGCCCTGCTGACCGGCCTCCCGGCGCTGCTGTTCGCGCTGCTCACCTGGCAGGTCCTGGCGCACGGTCCGCTGCTGGCGCTGGACGCCCGGCTCAGCCGGGACCTGGTCCACCCGGACCGCTTCTCCGAACGCCTCTCCGACCTCGGCGGCATCCCGGTGGCCGTACCCGTGCTGGTGCTCGCCCTCGGCTACGCGGCGTGGCGGGGCCGGGGCGCCGGGATGCCCCGCTGGTGGCTTCCGCCCGCCGCGGCCGCGCTGCTGATGGCGCTGCTCCCGGCGATCGTGGTCCCGCTGAAGCTGTGGACCGCGCGGCCGGGGACCCCCGTGGTGCCCCCGGCCACCGGCTACTTCCCCTCCGGCCACACCGCGACGGCGGCCGTGGCGTACGGCGCCTCGGCGCTGCTCCTGCTCCCCTGGTGCCGCACCCGCGCCGCACGCCTCGCGGTGGTCGGTGTCCCGGCCGCGCTGGTGCTCGCGGTGTCGTACGGGCTGGTGCGGCGGGGCTTCCACTGGCCGCTGGACGTGCTGGCGTCCTGGTGCCTGGGCGCGGTGCTGCTGACCTGTCTGAGCCTGGTGCTCAGCCGAAGTAGGAGTCGAAGGTCCGCTGGAACTCCCAGCCCGCGAACCGGTCCCAGTTCACCGACCAGGTCATCAGACCCCGTAGCGCGGGCCAGGTCCCGTGGGTCGGGTACGAGCCGCAGTTCGTCTTCTTCGTGAGGCAGTCCAGGGTCTTGGTGACCTCGGCCGGGGCGACATGGCCGTTGCCCGCGTTGACCGAGGCGGGCATGCCGATGGCGACCTGGTCGGGGCGCAGCGGCGGGAAGACGTTGCCGGCGTCGCCCGCGACCGGGAAGCCGGTGAGCAGCATGTCGGTCATGGCGATGTGGAAGTCGGCGCCGCCCATGGAGTGGTACTGGTTGTCCAGACCCATGATCGGGCCGGAGTTGTAGTCCTGGACGTGCAGCAGGGTGAGGTCGTCGCGCAGGGCGTGGATGACCGGGAGGTAGGCGCCGCAGCGCGGGTCCTGCCCGCCCCACTTGCCGCTGCCGTAGAACTGGTAGCCGTTCTGCACGAAGAAGGTCTCCGGCGCCATGGTGAGCACGAACCGGGTGCCGTACTTGGCCTTGAGGGTCTTCAGCGCGGAGATCAGGTTGACGATCACCGGGGTGGTCGGGTTCCTGAAGTCGGTGTCGCCGGTGTTCAGCGAGAGCGAGTGGCCCTCGAAGTCGATGTCGAGGCCGTCAAGACCGTACTGATCGATGATCTTCGAGACGGACGAGACGAAGGCGTCGCGGGCGGCCGTGGTGGTGAGCTGGACCTGGCCGTTCTGGCCGCCGATGGAGATCAGCACCTTCTTGCCGGCGGCCTGCTTGGCCTTGATGGCCGCCTTGAAGTCGGCGTCGCTCTCGACGCCGGGGCACTCCGAGACCGGGCAGCGGTTGAAGCGGATGTCCCCCGAGGTGACCGAGGTCGGCTCGCCGAAGGCCAGGTCGATGACGTCCCAGCTGTCGGGCACGTCGGCCATCCGCGTGTAACCGGAGCCATTGGCGAAGCTCGCGTGGAGGTAGCCGACCAGGGCGTGGGCGGGCAGTTCCGTGGAACCTCCGCCGTCGCCGCGGGCCGGGGTGGTCGCGGTCACCGTGGCGGACCGGGCGGACTCCCCCGCGTCATTGGCGGCGGTGACCTGGAAGGCGTACGCGGTCGAGGGGTTGAGGCCGCTCACGGTGGCCGAAGTGCCGTTCACGCTCTGAACCTTGACGCCGTCCCGGTAGACGGCGTAGCCGGTCGCGCCGGTCACCGGGGTCCAGGACAGGGCGACGGAGGTGGCGGTGACGGTGCCCGTCTTCAGGCCGGTCGGCACGGTGGGCGGCTGGGTGGTGGTGCCGCCGCCGGGCCCCGTGAGGGAGACGTCGTCGGCGTAGTAGGCGCCGGTGCCGTACCAGCCGTGGGTGTAGATGGTGACCTTGGTCGTGTCGGCGCCGGTGGTGAAGGTGGTGGCGAGCTTCTGCCAGTCGGGCGCGGACTGGGTCCAGGTGGAGACGTCGGTGGTGCCGGTGCCGCTCGCGCCGAGGTAGACGTAGGAGCCGCGTACCCATGCGGCCAGCGTGTACTGGGAGTCGGGTCTGACGGACACCGTCTGGGCGCACTGGGCGTTGTCGCTGCCCTCCGGGGTGGCTTTGAGCGCCGAGGCGCCGCTGTGCACCGGGGAGGTGACGGTGGCGCCGGCGGTGCAGGTCCAGGGGGAGAGCCCGGACTCGAAGCCGCCGTTGACCGCGGCGTCCGCGTCGGCCGCACGGGCGGCCGACGAGAGCGCGGCACTGCCGGGCACGGCGAGAGCCATGACCGTGAGGAATGCGACCAGGGGTCGGGAACGGTCCACAAATGCCTCCAGGCATGGGGGAGTTGGAGGTCGAGGGTGCACCCAACTTGGTCCAGACCAATTCCGTTGTCAAGGAGTCCCCACCGAAGAGACCCCGCCGGGAGCCCCGTCAGGGCGTCACGAGCGGCGCCCGCCCCCCTCGCTCGCCAGCGCGGCCGCAGCCTCGTGCATCGCCAGCTCCAGCAGCGCCGGGTCGGTGAGCGTGCCCGACCCGTCCGGCGGCACCAGCCAGCGCACCCCGTGGGCCGCCCGGCCGGGGTACGGCACGACGATCCAGGTGCCGGCCCCTGCGGTACGGATGCCGGTGCCCAGCCAGCGGGCGGCGGTGCCGGGCGGCACGAAGAAACCCACCCGGTCGTCCCCGAAGTCGACCAGCACCGGGCCGGGTTGATCGAGGACGCGAGTGAGCACGTCGAGCGTCGGATACCCCAGCTCCCCCGGCAGGACGAGCACGTCCCAGGCTTTCCCGGCGGGCAGCAGCGCGACCCCCAGCGGGCTGCGCTCCCACTCCCACCGGCAGGCGCCCGGGTCCGGCGCGACGGATGCCAGCCACTCCACCGCAGTCTTCGCCCCTGTCATGAAAAGACCTCCCTCTCCTTCGCGGAAACACGCGTCCGCGAAGGAGAGGGAGGTCGGGCCGCCCGCATTACGCGAGTCACCGACCCCATTCGAGTGATCTGGGTCACACAGGGCGGTCAGGGGCTAACTGTCGAAGCCGAGCCCCAGCCGGTCCATGGCCCGCAGCCACAGATTGCGCCGCCCGCCCTGCGCGTCGGCCCGCGCCAGCGACCAGCGGGTCAGCGCGATCCCAGTCCAGGCGAACGGCTCGGGCGGGAAGGGCAGCGGCTTTTTGCGGACCATCTCCAGCCGGGTGCGCTCGGTGTCCGCGCCGTCCAGCAGGTCCAGCATCACATCGGCGCCGAAGCGGGTGGCCCCCACACCGAGCCCGGTGTAGCCCGCCGCGTACGCGACCCGTCCCTGATGGCCGGTGCCGAAGAACGCCGAGAAGCGGGAGCAGGTGTCGATCGCACCGCCCCACGCGTGGGAGAAGCGGACGCCCTCCAGCTGCGGGAAACAGGTGAAGAAGTGCCCGGCCAGCTTGGCGTAGGTCTCCGGCCGGTCGTCGTACTCCGCGCGCACCCGGCCCCCGTAGGGGTAGATCGCGTCGTAACCGCCCCACAGCACCCGGTTGTCCGGGGTCAGCCGGAAGTAGTGGAACTGGTTGGCCGCGTCCCCGAGGCCCTGGCGGTTCTTCCAGCCGAGCGAGTCGAGCTGCCCGGCGTTCAGCGGCTCGGTCGTCAGCGCGTAGTCGTAGACCGGCACCGTGTAGGAACGCACCCGGCGCAGGAGGCTCGGGAAGATGTTGGTGCCGAGCGCGACCTTGCGGGCCCGGACCGTGCCGTACGGGGTGCCGGCCTCCATCCCGGCGCCGTACTGCTTCAGGGTCAGGGCCGGGGTGTGCTCGTACACCCGGACCCCGAGGGCGAGGCAGGCCCGCTTCAGTCCCCAGGCCAGTTTGGCGGGGTGCAGCAGGGCCACGCCTCGGCGGTCCCACAGACCGGCCTCGAAGGTGGGCGAGCCGACCTCGGCGCGCAGGGCGTCGCGGTCGAGGAGCTCCATGCCGTCCGCGAGGCCCTTGTCCTGGAGTTCCCGGTGCCAGTCGCGCAGCTCCCACGCCTGGTAGGTCTCGGTGGCCACGTCGATCTCGCCGGTGCGCTCGAAGTCGCAGTCGATGCCGTGCCGGGCGAGCGCGTCCTCGATGCCGTCCAGGTTGCGGGCGCCGAGTTCGTGCAGCGTGCCGATCTCCTCCGGCCAGCGGGCCAGGCCGTTGGCCAGGCCGTGGGTGAGGGAGGCGGCGCAGAACCCGCCGTTGCGGCCCGAGGCGGCCCAGCCCACCTCGCGCCCCTCCAGCAGCACCACGTCCCGGCCGGGATCGCGCTCCTTGGCGTTGAGCGCGGTCCACAGTCCGCTGTAACCCCCGCCGACCACGAGGAGGTCGCAGGTGTCGGTGCCGGTGAGGGCCGGCTCGGGACGGGGCTTGCCGGGGTCCTCCAGCCAGTAGGGGACCGGCTGGGCTTCGGAGAGGGAAGCGATCCAGTTGTCTTTTCCACGGCTCATGGCGCTAGGGGCCATGATTTCAACTCCCTACGGGGCTTTATGCCTTCTGGTGACCGCGTCTACGGGTGACGAGCATCGAGACCAGCACGAACAGTACGGCGACGAGGAACATGGCCGTCCCGATGACATTGATCTGAACGGGCGTTCCGCGCTGTGCCGAGCCCCAGACGAACATGGGGAAGGTGACGGTCGAGCCCGCGTTGAAATTGGTGATGATGAAATCGTCGAAGGAGAGCGCGAAGGACAGCAGCGCGCCCGCGGCGATTCCGGGTGCCGCGATGGGCAGGGTGACCCGCCAGAAGGTCTGCACCGGTCCCGCGTAGAGATCGCGGGCGGCCTCCTCCAGGCGCGGGTCCATCGACATCACGCGCGCCTTGACCGCGGTGACGACGAAGCTCAGGCAGAACATGATGTGGGCGATCAGGATCGTCCAGAAGCCGAGCTGGGCGCCCATGTTGAGGAACAGGGTGAGCAGCGAGGCGGCCATGACGACCTCGGGCATGGCCATGGGCAGGAAGATCAGCGAGTTGACCGCGCCGCGCGCCCGGAACCGGTACCGGACCAGGGCGAACGCGATCATCGTGCCGAGCGCGGTGGCGCCGATGGTGGCCCACAGGGCGATCTGGAGGCTGAGCCCGAGCGAGCCGCACATGTCGGCGACCCCGCACGGGTCCTGCCAGGCGTCGGTGGAGAAGTGCTGCCACTCGTAGTTGAAGCGGCCCTTGGGCTTGTTGAAGGAGAACACCGTCACGACGACGTTCGGCAGCAGCAGATAGGCGAGCGTCAGCAGTCCCGCGACGACGACGAGACGGCGCTTGAGCCAGGTGAAGACGGCCATGTCAGACGAGGTCCTCCGTCCCGGCCCGGCGGATGTAGATCGTGACCATGGCCAGGATCGCGGCCATGAGGATGAAGGAGAGCGCGGCGGCCGTCGGGTAGTCCAGCACCCGCAGGAACTGGGTCTGGATGACGTTGCCGATCATGCGGGTGTCGGTGGAGCCGAGCAGCTCGGCGTTGACGTAGTCGCCGGCCGCCGGGATGAAGGTCAGCAGGGTGCCGGAGACCACGCCGGGCATCGACAGCGGGAAGGTCACCTTGCGGAAGGTGGTCCAGGGCCGGGCGTACAGGTCCCCGGCCGCCTCGTGCAGCCGTCCGTCGATCCGCTCCAGCGAGCTGTACAGCGGCAGGATCATGAACGGCAGGAAGTTGTACGTCAGTCCGCACACCACCGCCAGCGGCGTGGCCAGCACCCGGTCGCCCGCGGTCCAGCCGAGCCAGCCGGTCACGTCCAGCACGTGCAGGGTGTTCAGCGCGTGCACCACGGGCCCGTTGTCCGCGAGGATCGTCTTCCAGGCGAGGGTGCGGATCAGGAAGCTGGTGAAGAAGGGCGCGATCACCAGGATCATGATCAGGTTGCGCCAGCGCCCGGCGCGGAACGCGATCAGATACGCCAGCGGGTAGCCCAGCAGCAGACAGAGCACGGTCGCGGCGGCCGCGTAGAGCACCGAGCGGACGAACTGCGGCCAGTACTCGGCGAGCGCGTGCCAGTAGGTGGCGAAGTGCCAGGTGACCTTGTAGCCCTGCTCCAGCGACCCGGTCTGCACCGAGGTGGAGGCCTGGTAGACCAGCGGCAGCGCGAAGAACACGATCAGCCACAGGATGCCGGGCAGCAGCAGCCAGTAGGGGGTGAACCGGCCGCGCCTGCGGGGTGGCCGCGCGGGCTCGGGCGGGGCGAGCGGCGGGGGCGCCTCGGCGAGGGTCGGCATCAGACGGCCGCCTCTTCCTCGGTGCCCGCGTCGATGTCCTGGGCGGCGTCGAACGCGAAGGTGTGCGCCGGGTTCCAGTGCAGGACCACCTCGGCGCCGGGCACCAGCCGGGTGTCCCGCTCCACGTTCTGCGCGTACACCGCGAGAGCGCCCGCGACCGGGGTGTCGATCACGTACTGGGTGGAGACGCCGATGAAGCCGGCGTCCGCGACCGTGCCGGTGAGGCGGTTGCGGCCCTCGGGCACCGAGCCCGCGTCGTCGGCGTGGGTGAGCGCGATCTTCTCGGGGCGGATGCCGACCAGCAGCTTGCCGCCGGCCGGGGCGGGCGCGGAACAGCGCGCCTCGGGCATCAGCAGCTTGCCGTCCCCGGCGCGCAGCACGATGTCGCCGCCGCTCCGGGAGTCGACCTCCGCCTCGATCAGGTTGGAGGTGCCGAGGAAGTTGGCGACGAAGGTGGTGCGCGGGTTCTCGTACAGCTCGGTGGGCGAGCCGAGCTGCTCCACGCGGCCCGCGTTCATCACGGCGACCGTGTCGGCCATGGTCATGGCCTCCTCCTGGTCGTGCGTGACATGGACGAAGGTGATGCCGACCTCGGTCTGGATGCGCTTGAGCTCCAGCTGCATCTGGCGGCGCAGCTTGAGGTCGAGGGCGCCGAGGGGCTCGTCCAGCAGGAGCACCTTGGGATGGTTGATCAGGGCGCGGGCGACCGCGACGCGCTGCTGCTGGCCGCCGGAGAGCTGGTGCGGCTTCTTGCGGGCCTGCTCCCCGAGCTGGACCAGCTCCAGCATCTCCTCGACCTGCTTCTTGACGCTCTTCACACCGCGCCGGCGCAGGCCGAAGGCGACGTTCTCGAAGATGTCGAGGTGCGGGAAGAGGGCGTAGGACTGGAAGACCGTGTTGACCGGCCGCTTGTAGGGGGGCAGCCCGGTGACGTCCAGGTCACCGAGGTGCACGGTCCCGGAGGTCGGCTCCTCCAGCCCGGCGATCATGCGCAGGGTGGTGGTCTTGCCGCAGCCGGAGGCGCCGAGCAGCGCGAAGAAGGAGCCCTGGGGCACGGTGAGGTCCAGCGGGTGCACGGCGGTGAAGGAGCCGTACGTCTTGCCGATACCGGAGAGGCGGACGTCGCCGCTGCCGTCTGTCGTCGTCTTCATCCTCGTCACGCCCCTGTGAGCTTCGCGAACTTCTCTTCGTAGGCCGTCTCTTCCTTCTGGCTCAGGGAGCGGAAGGCGTGGGACTTCGCCTGCATGGCCTTGTCGGGGACGATCAGCGGATTGTCCGCCGCGTCCCGGTCGATCTTCGCAAGCCAGGGCTTCACGTTGTCGACCGGAGTGACGTAGTTGATGTAGGCGGCGAGCGCGGCGGCCTGTTCGGGTTCGTAGAAGAAGTCGATCAGCCGCTCGGCGTTCGTCTTGTGACGTGCCTTGTTGGGGATCAGCATATTGTCCGTCGAGGTGACATAACCGCTGTCGGGAATGATGAAGTCCACATCGGGGCTGTCCGCCTTGAGCTGGACCACGTCACCGGCCCAGGCGACACAGGCCGCGAAGTCACCCTTGGCGAGGTCGGCGGTGTAGTCGTTCCCGGTGAACCGGCGTATCTGGCCCTTGTCGACGGCCTTCTGCAGCCGGGCTATCGCCGCGTCGTAGTCGTCGTCGGTGAAGTCGGCCGGGTCCTTGCCCATGTCGAGCAGGGTCATCCCGACGCTGTCCCGCATCTCGGAGAGGAAGCCGACCCGGCCCTTCAGCCTGGGATTGTCGAGCAGGTCGGAGACGGATCTCACCTCGATCCCGTCCAGCGCCTTCTTGTTGTAGGCGATGACCGTGGAGATGCCCTGCCAGGGGTAGGAGTAGGAGCGGCCCGGGTCCCAGTCGGGGGTGCGGAACTGCGGCGAGAGGTTGGCGAAGGCGTGCGGGAGGTTCGCCGGGTCCAGCTTCTGCACCCAGCCGAGCCGGATCAGCCGCGCGGCCAGCCAGTCGGTGAGGACGATCAGGTCGCGGCCGGTCTCCTGGCCCGCGGCGAGCTGCGGCTTGATCTTGCCGAAGAACTCGTTGTTGTCGTTGATGTCCTCGGTGTACCGGACCGTGATCCCGGTCTTTCGCTGGAACGCGGCGAGCGTGGGGTGACGCTTGCCGCTGTCGTCCACGTCGATGTACTCGGTCCAGTTGGAGAAGTCGACGGTCTTGTCCCGGGCCGAGCGGTCGTCCGCCGCGGTGCCGCCCGGTGTCCGTCCGGCCGCCGGAATACCACAGGCGCTGAGGGCGCCCAGGCCCCCCGCCGTGAGCGCACCTCCGGCCGACGCCCGCAGCAGCGACCGGCGGGTCAGCGCCGCCCGCCCGCTCCGCAGACTGCGCCGCACGGCGGCCAGCTGGGGCGGGGTGAGGCGGCCGGGCTCGTACTGATCCATACGCGTGGTGCCCTTTCGGAAAGCGGGCGGGGCCCTAGTGGCGGTCCCCGAAGACCGTGCGGTGCCAGTCCTTGCGGACGGCCGCCGTGTTGTCGAACATGACGTGCTTGACCTGCGTGTACTCCTCGAAGGAGTACGCCGACATGTCCTTGCCGAAGCCGGACGCCTTGTATCCGCCGTGCGGCATCTCGCTGATGATCGGGATGTGGTCGTTGATCCACACGCACCCGGCCCGCAGATCGCGGGTGGCCCGCTGGGCGCGGTAGACGTTGCCGGTCCACGCGGAGGCGGCGAGGCCGTACGGGGTGTCGTTGGCCAGCCGCAGGCCCTCGTCGTCGGTGTCGAAGGGGAGTACGACGAGGACGGGGCCGAAGATCTCCGACTGGACGATCTCGCTGTCCTGGGCCGCGCCGGTGACCAGGGTGGGCCGGTAGTAGGCGCCGCTCTTGAGGTCGCCGCCGGGGGCCTCGCCGCCGGTGACCACGGTCGCGTAGGCACGGGCCCGGTCCACGAAGCCGGCGACGCGGTCGCGGTGGGCGTGCGAGACCAGCGGGCCGAGGTCGGTGCCGGGCGCGAAGGGGTCGCCGAGCCGCACGGTCTCCATCAGGGCGGCGGTCCGCTCCACGAACGCCTCGTACAGCGGGCGCTGCACATAGGCGCGGGTCGCGGCCGTGCAGTCCTGACCGGTGTTGATGAGCGCGCCGGCGACCGCGCCGTTGGCGGCGGCCTCCAGGTCGGCGTCGTCGAACACCACGAAGGGCGCCTTGCCGCCCAGCTCCAGGTGGAGCCGCTTGACGGTGGCCGTGGCGATCTCCGCGACCCTGCGGCCGACGGCGGTGGAGCCGGTGAACGACGTCATCGCCACGTCCGGATGTCCGACCAGCCGCTCCCCCGCCCCCGGCCCGGTCCCGCTGACGATGTTGATCACACCGTCCGGGATGCCCGCGTCGACGGCGGCCCGCGCGAACAGCAGCGAGGTGAGCGGGGTCAGCTCGGCGGGCTTGAGCACGATGGTGTTGCCCGCGGCGACGGCCGGGAGGACCTTCCACGCGGCCATCTGGAGCGGGTAGTTCCAGGGCGCGATCGATCCGACCACCCCGATGGGCTCGCGGCGGACGTAGGAGGTGTGGTCACCGGAGTACTCCCCCGCCGACTGTCCCTGGAGCTGCCGGGCGGCGCCCGCGAAGAAGGCCGTGTTGTCGATGGTGCCGGGGACGTCGAATTCGCGGGTGAGCTTCAGCGGCTTGCCGCACTGGAGCGACTCGGCGCGGGCGAAGTCCTCGGCGCGGTCCGCGAGCACTGCGGCGAAACGGTTCAGCGCGTCGGAGCGCTCGCCCGGCGTGGCGGCGGCCCAGCCGGGGAAGGCGGCGCGTGCGGCGGCCACGGCCGCGTCGACGTCGTTCTCCCCGGCGAGTTCGTAGCGGTACACCTCCTCGCCGGTAGCGGGGTCGGTCACCGCGTGGGTACGGCCCGAGGTACCCGGCGCGGGGCGGCCCGCGACGAACTGCGCACCCTCGGCGAAACGGTCGCGCGCCGGAAATCGTTCCGGGGTGTCGGTGCCCGGCTTGTGCATGTCGCTCTCCTCCGCCGGACGCCCTTTGGGGGGCCGGGTGGCGTGGCTCCAGCTCGATTTGAGTGCCGATCCTGACAGAGGAGCAGGAGTGCAACAAGGGATTCCGTTGTTGCCTTTTGGTTACGCGACGGAATCTGTCGGCGGGCTGTCGAGTCGCGAGGGAAAAGGAGAGACGGGTTGTCAGTGGTGGCTGCCACACTCGCGTGCATGGGGAAGATCGACGGGGTGGAAGCGCTGATCGGCGCGGTCCGGGCGGGGGCGCCCGTGAGATATCTGCACTTCTGGGGGCACCGCCCGCAGCGGGACGGGAGCGTGGGCGCGGGGTGCCTGAGCCAGTGGTGGCCGGCGCCGTTCACGGTGGACGGGGTCGAGTACGCGACCGCCGAGCACTGGATGATGGCGGCCAAGGCGCGCCTCTTCGCCGACCCGGACGCCGAGCGGCTGGTGCTGGCCGCGGGGCATCCGGCCGGGGCGAAGAAGGCGGGGCGGCTGGTCCGGGGCTTCGACGAGGAGACATGGCGCCGGGAGCGGTTCCGGATCGTCGTCGAGGGCAGCGTGCACAAGTTCGCCGCCGACCCCGGCCTGCGCGAGTTCCTGCTCGGCACGGGCGAGCGGGTGCTGGTGGAGGCGAGCCCGGTGGACCGCGTGTGGGGGATCGGGCTCAGTGTCCGGGACGAGGCCGCGTGGAACCCGGCCCGCTGGAAGGGGCCGAACCTCCTGGGCTTCGCGCTGATGGAGGCTCGGGACCGGCTGCGTTCAGAGGCGGGGTGAGGCGGGGATCTGCGGGGCGGAGTTGTAGGAGGAGCCGAAGGGGTCGTCGTCCTGCCGGCTGTCCTCCTTGTTCGCGGCGAACACCAGGATGCCGATGAAGAGCGCCAGCGTGGCCACGCCCACGATGATGCCGATGATGCCGAGCACGAAGCCCGCCTGGGCCTGCCCGCGGTTGGTGGCCTCACCCCGGTCGGCCCGCCTGCGGCCCTGGACGCCCAGGATCACGGCGATGACACCGAGGATCAGGGAGACGACTCCGTAGAGGCAGAAGAGCACGATGGAGAGGATGCCGAGCACCATGGCGGCGGTGCCCGCGTTGTTCTGCGGGGCGGGTCCCATGCC
>NZ_MUNH01000317.1:0-8933 GCF_002154615.1 Streptomyces recifensis | reverse complement strand
CGGCCGCCTCCGCGACCGCCTCCAGGTCCCGCACGGACTTGTACGAGCCGTACGACGAGCCCGCCATCCGGGAGATCGTCTCCTCCATCAGCGTGCCGCCCAGGTCGTTCGCGCCGGAGCGCAGCATCTCGGCCGCGCCCTCCGTGCCGAGCTTGACCCAGCTCGTCTGGATGTTGGGAATCCAGGGGTGCAGCAGGAGCCGGGCCATGGCGGTGACCGCGCGGTTGTCCCGCATGGTCGGGCCCGGGCGCGCGATGCCCGCGAGGTAGACCGGCGCGTTGGTGTGGATGAACGGCAGCGTCACGAACTCCGTGAAACCGCCCGTCCGCCGCTGGATTCCGGCCAGCGTGCGCAGGTGGCCCAGCCAGTGCCGGGGCTGGTCGACATGGCCGTACATCATCGTGGACGAGGAGCGGATGCCCAGCTCGTGCGCGGTGGTGATGACCTCGGTCCAGGTGGCCGTGGGCAGCTTGCCCTTGGTCAGCACCCAGCGCACCTCGTCGTCCAGGATCTCCGCCGCCGTGCCCGGCACCGAGTCGAGCCCCGCCTCCTTGGCCGCCGTCAGCCACTCCCGGACGGACATCCCGGTCCGGGTCGCCCCGTTGACGACCTCCATCGGCGAGAAGGCGTGCACGTGCATGCCGGGCACCCGCTCCTTCACCGCCCGCGCGATGTCGAAGTAGGCGGTGCCGGGCAGGTCCGGGTGGATGCCGCCCTGCATGCAGACCTCCACCGCGCCCACCTCCCACGCCTGCTGGGCCCGGTCCGCGACCTGGCCCAGGGAGAGGGTGTAGGCGTCGGCGTCGGTGCGCCGCTGGGCGAAGGCGCAGAAACGGCAGCCGGTGTAGCAGACGTTGGTGAAGTTGATGTTCCTGGTGACGATGTACGTGACGTCGTCCCCGACCACCGACTCGCGCACGTCGTCCGCGATCCGGCACACCGCGTCCAGCGCCGCGCCGTCCGCGTGCAGCAGCGCGAGCGCCTCCGCGTCGGTCAGCTTCGTCGGGTCGTCGGCGGCCGTGCGCAGGGCCTCGCGGACGTCGGTGTCGATGCGCTCGGGCACCATGCCGGGGGCGGCGGCCTCGCGCAGCTCGGCCCAGTCGCCGTACACCTCGTCGAAGTCGTCGCGCCGGTCGGAGGTACGGCCCTCGGTGTCGATGGAGGCGTGCAGGTCGGTGCGGCCGGTGGCGGTGAACACCTCCTCCGGCTCCTGCCAGGGCAGGCCCTCGGGGAGTACGCCGGGCCGGGCGAGGCCGGTCTCCGGGTCGGCCAGGGCGGCCACGTGCGGGCGCAGCCGGGGGTCCAGCCAGGGTTCGCCCCTGCGGACGAACTCCGGGTACACGCACAGTCGTTCCCGCAGCTCGAAGCCGGCCGCGCGGGACCGCTCGGTCAGCTCCTCGATCTGCGGCCAGGGGCGCTCGGGGTTGACGTGGTCGATGGTGAGCGGCGAGACCCCGCCCCAGTCGTCGATGCCCGCGCCGATCAGCCGCTCGTACTCGCTGTCGACCAGGTTCGGCGGGGCCTGGAGGCAGGCGGCCGGCCCCATGATGTGCCGGGCGACGGCGACGGTGGCGATCAGCTCGTCCAGCTCGGCGTCCGGCATCCCGCGCATCGCGGTGTCCGGCTTGGCGCGGAAGTTCTGGATGATCAGCTCCTGGACGCCGTGGTAGGCGCGGGAGACCTTGCGCAGCGCGAACAGCGACTCCGCGCGCTCCTCGTAGGTCTCCCCGATGCCGATCAGCAGCCCGGAGGTGAAGGGCACGGAGGAGCGGCCGGCGTCCTCCAGCACCCGCAGCCGTACGGCGGGTTCCTTGTCCGGGGAGCCGTGGTGCGGGCCGCCGGGCTCGGACCAGAGGCGCTCGGCGGTGGTCTCCAGCATCATGCCCATGCTCGGCGCGACCGGCTTGAGCCGCTGGAAGTCGGTCCAGCTCATGACGCCGGGGTTGAGGTGGGGCAGCAGGCCGGTCTCCTCCAGGATGCGGATGGAGATGGCGCGTACGTAGGCGATCGTGTCGTCGTAGCCGTGCGCGTCGAGCCACTCGCGCGCCTCGGGCCAGCGGTCCTCGGGCTTGTCGCCGAGGGTGATGAGCGCTTCCTTGCAGCCGAGGGCGGCACCCTTGCGGGCGATGTCCAGCACCTCGTCCGGCGACATGAACATCCCGTGGCCGGCGCGGCGCAGCTTGCCGGGGACGGTGACGAAGGTGCAGTAGTGGCACTTGTCGCGGCACAGCCGGGTCAGCGGAACGAAGACACTCTTCGAGTACGTGATGACTCCGGGCCGCCCCGCCGCGTCGAGTCCCGCGTCCCGTACCCGTGCGGCGGAGGCGGTGAGGTCGTCGAGGGCCTCGCCGCGGGCCTGGAGCAGCACCGCCGCCTCGGAGACGTCGAGGGCGACGCCGTCACGGGCACGTTTGAGGGCGCGACGCATGGAGTTCTCGGTGGGGCCGGTTCCGGGGGTCGCGGAAGTCGTCATTCCCTGAGCATACGTTCGGCGTGATCGTGAGCTACGGGCGCTTTTCGGGCGGGCCCTGCGACGTCCCCGTGGTACCCGCGCGGCACCACGGGTGGCGCCACGTGACACCACTCGGCGCCATGTGGCGCCAATAGGGGTTGCCATGGCGCCACAATGGTGCCAAGCTAACGCCATGGACCTCACCCCGTATGTCGACACCCTCCGCCGGGAACTCGCGGTGGCCGCCGAGGCCGGCGGCGAGGAGGCGCGCGAGCTGGCCGAGCGGCTCACCGCCCCGCTGGAGTCGGCGACCCGCCTGACCATGCTCCACGTGCTCTCCGCCGCGATGGACGAGATCACCCGCGAGCTGGCCCCCGGCTCGGTCGACGTACGGCTGCGCGGTCTGGACCCCGAGTTCGTCGTCACCACGCCCCCGGCCGAGTCCGCTCCCGTGGAAGCGGCCCCCGTCACGCCTCAGCCGGTTCCCGAGGCCGACGAGGGCGGCACCGCCCGCGTCAACCTCCGGCTCCCGGCGCACCTCAAGGCGCGCGCCGAGGAGGCGGCGGGACGCGAGGGCCTGTCGGTCAACGCCTGGCTGGTGCGCGCCGTCTCGGCGGCGGTCGACGGCACCAGCCGGCCGCGCCCGGCGGAGAAGACCCGCACGATCGGCCAGAGCTTCACGGGCTGGGTGCGCTAGCCAGCACCGCGCCACCGCTCCACTTCTCACCCACCTTCACGTCCCTGACCTGCGGGGACGACCTGACGAGCCAAGAGGACGGGACAGCCATGCCTTCTTTCGACACCCCTCAGCCCATCGCCGTCACCGCGCACATCGGCGCCGGTTCCCTCCGGCTCGCGGCCGGCGACCGTCCGGACACCGTGGTCGAGGTCGCGCCCCGCGACCCCGAGCGGGACAAGGACGTACGGGCCGCCGAGCAGACCGAGGTCGGGTTCGCCGCCGGCGCCCTGACCGTCCGGACCCGCGAGCGGCTGCTCATCGGCCCCTCCGGTCTGGTCGACGTCACCGTCCACCTGCCCACCGGCTCCTCCGCCGAGGTCACCGGCTCCTGGACCCAGGTGCTCGGTGAGGGCCGGCTGGGCGAGGTCAGGGTGAAGACCTCCACCGGCGACGTACGCCTCGACGCCACCGGCCCGCTGAAGCTGACCGTGGCCCACGGCTCGGTCACCGTGGACCGGGTCGACGGCGCCGCCGAGATCACCAGCAGCAGCGGCACCATCCGCGTCGGCACCATCGACGGCCCCGCAGTCCTGAAGAACACCAACGGCGCCACGGTCCTCAAGGCCGTCACCGGGGATCTCCGCGTCAGCGGAGCCAACGGAGGCATCGACATCGGCCGCACCGAGGCGTCCGTCACCGGGACCACCAGCAACGGTCCGCTGCGCGTCGCCGAAGTGGCGCGCGGTGAGGTCCAGTTGGAGACCGCACACGGCTCCATCGAGATCGGCGTCCGCGAGGGCACCGCCGCCTGGCTCGACGTCAGCTCCGCCCACGGACAGGTGCGCAACGCGCTCACCTGCGCCGGGGCGCCGGAGCACACCGAGGACACGGTCAAGATCCACGCCCGCACCAACTGGGGCAACATCGACATCCTGCGCGCCCACGCCTGAGCACCGCCCCCCTCTTCCCACTCCAGCCCTCAGGAGGGCCCCATGCCCTCTTCTGTCATGCCCACGCCCAGAAAAGCCGCCGCCGACAACCCCGCCGTCTCCGTCACCGGCCTGCGCAAGTCGTACGGCGACAAGACCGTGCTGGACGGCATCGACCTGCGCATCCCCGCCGGGACCGTGTTCGCCCTGCTCGGGCCGAACGGCGCCGGGAAGACCACCACCGTCCAGATCCTCTCCACCCTCGTCGCCCCCGACGGCGGCGAGGCCCGGATCGCGGGCCACGACATCACCACCGCGCCGGACGGCGTGCGTTCCGCGATCGGCGTCACCGGCCAGTTCGCCGCGCTGGACGATCTGCTCACCGCCGAGGAGAACCTCCTCCTCATGGCCGACCTGCTCCGCCTCGGCAAACGCGAGGGCCGGTCCCGGACCAGGGAGTTGCTGGAGCGGTTCGACATCGCGGACGTGGCGGACAAGCGGGCCGCGACCTTCTCCGGCGGCATGCGGCGCAGGCTCGACCTCGCCATGACCCTGGTCGGCGATCCGCAGGTGATCTTCCTGGACGAGCCGACGACCGGGCTCGACCCGCGCAGCCGCCGGACCATGTGGGACACCGTCCGCACGCTGGTCGCGGGCGGCACCACGGTCTTCCTCACCACCCAGTACCTGGAGGAGGCCGACCAGTTGGCCGACCGGATCGCCGTCCTCGACGGCGGCCGGATCGTCGCCGAGGGCACCGCCGACGAGCTGAAGGCCCGTATCCCCGGCGCCCACGTCCGGCTGCGGTTCACCGGACCCGACGAGTACGAGCGCGCGGCGGCGGCCTTTCCCGGCGCGGCACGGGACGACGAGAACCTCGCCCTCCGGGTGGCCGGCGATGGCGGTCTGGACGCCCTGCGCGCCCTGCTGGACCGGCTCGACGCGGCCGGGGTGCGGGCGGCCGGGTTCTCCGTGCACACCCCCGACCTGGACGACGTGTTCCTCGCGCTCACCGGCCAGGGCACCACCGGCACCCCGCTCCACACCGACACCGACGAGACCGTCAAGGAGACCCAGCGATGAGCACCCTCGGCTACGCCGTGCACGACTCGATGACGATGCTGCGGCGCAACGTCAAGCACGCCGTCCGCTACCCGGCCGTCTCGCTCGGCAGTTCCATGCTGCCGATCCTGATGCTGCTGCTGTTCGTGTACGCCTTCGGGGGCGCGATCGGCGGCGGGATGGGCGGCGGCCGGGACGCCTATCTGGAGTACCTGGTCCCCGGAGTCGTCGTGATGGGGGTGGCGGCCGGGGCGATGTCGACCTCGATCGCGGTCTGCTCGGACATGACCGAGGGCATCATCAACCGCTTCCGCACCATGAACATCACCCGCTCGTCGTTCATGACCGGGCATGTCATCGGCAGCGTCCTCCAGACGATGGTGAGCCTGGTCCTGGTGATCGGAGTGGCGCTCGCCCTCGGCTTCCGGCCGGACGCGACCCCGCTGGAGTGGCTGGCGGCGGCCGGGTTCCTCGCGGCCGTCGCGTTCGCCAGGGCCGCCTTCCCCGACGGCCAGCTCTACGTGGACCTCCAGGGGGCGGGCCCCCGCCCGGCCGAGCCCCAGACCGTGCTCGGCTCGTTCCTGCGGGCGCTCGGCACGGCGGACTCGGCGGTGCCGGAGTCGCTGGAGGAGCGGGCCGCGCTGTACCGGTCGGTGCTGGACGGGCGCCGGGTGCTGGTGCTGCTGGACAACGCCAAGGACGCGGCGCAGGTCAGACCGCTGCTGCCCGGCACCGAGGGGTGCGCGGCGCTGGTGACCTCGCGGGTGCGGATGGTCGGGCTCGCCGGGGCGCATCTGGTGGACCTGGACGTGATGTCGCCCGAGGAGGCGCTGGCGCTGTTCACCAAGATCGTGGGTCAGGAGCGGGTCGCGGCCGAGAAGGAGGCCGCGCTGGACGTGGTGGCCGCGTGCGGGTTCCTGCCGCTGGCCATCAGGATCGCCGCCTCCCGGCTCGCCGCCCGCCGCACCTGGACCACCTCGGTGCTCGCGGCCAAGCTGGCCGACGAGCGGCGCCGGCTGGACGAGCTGCAGGCGGGCGACCTCGCGGTCAAGGCCACCTTCGAGCTGGGCTACGGCCAGCTCGAACCCGCCCAGGCACGGGCGTTCCGGCTGCTGGGCCTCGCCTACGGCCCCGATCTGTCGCTGGCGGCCGCCGCCGCCCTGCTGGACCTCGGCCCGGAGGACACCGAGGACCTGCTGGAGTCGCTGGTCGACACCTCCCTGCTGGAGTCGGCCGCCCCCGGCCGCTACCGCTTCCACGACCTCGTACGGCTCTACGCGCGCGCGTGCGCCGAGCGGGACGAGCACGAGCCCGGCGAGCGGGCCGCCGCCCTCTCCCGGCTGCTGGACTTCTACCTGGCCACCGCCGCGCGGGTGTACGCCATCGAGCGCCCCGGCGACCGGACCGTGGAGCACCTCCACCCCTACGACCACGAGGGGCTGTCCTTCGCCGGGCACCAGGACGCCCTGGACTGGCTGTACGCGGAGGCCGACTGCCTGCTGGCCTGTGTACGGCAGTCGGTGGCCCAGGGCAGCCTGCGGCGGGCGGTGGACCTGCTGATCGTCGCCAAGGACCTCGCCGAATCGGGTGCCAACGCCCACCAGTTCGGAGCGGCGGCCACCGTCGTCCGGGACGCGGCGGCCGAGGCCGGGAACGCGCTGGTGGAGGGCCGGGCGCGCACCACGCTGGCCCAGGTGCATCTCAACGCGGGCCGGTTCGACGAGGCGGAGGCCGAGGCCGAGCGGGCGGTGGAGCTGGCCGGTGCGGCCGAAGACCCGTGGATCGACTGCAACGCGCCCAGCGAGCGCGGGATCGTGGCGGCATACCGCAGCCGGCACGCCGAGGCCGAGACCTACCTCCAGCGCACCCTCACCGCCTACCGCGCCGACGGCAACCTGCCGGGCGAGGCGAGCGCGCTGTGCAACCTGTCGCGGGTGCACCTGTCGATGGGCCGGGTGGACAGCGCGGTGGAGCTGGCCGAGTCCGGCGTCGCCGTCTACCGGCACCTGGGTCTCACCGTCCGCCTCGCCAACGGCAGTTACGCGCTCGGGCTGGCCCTGGCCGAGTCGGGGCGCGCGGAGGAGGCGGAGGCGCGGCTGTCCGAGGCGCTGACCATCTTCCGGGACAGCCGGCAGCGGCTCTGGGAGGGCATGACGCTGTTCCGGCTCGCCGAGGTGCGGCTCGGCGAACGCCCCGCGGCCGCGGCGGCGTTGGCCGAGCAGTCCCTCTCGGTGCTGCTGCACGTGGGCGGCGACTGGCGCCGGGCGGGCGTCCTCACCGTGCTGGGCAAGTCCCTGGACGCGCTGGGCGAGACGGACCGGGCCCGCGCCTGCTGGACGGACGCGCTGAGCGTCTACGACCGGCTGGGCTCGGCGGAGGCGGCCTCCCTGCGGGAACTGCTGTCACCTGCGGCCACCGGCTGACGGCGGCCGCGCGGAAATGCGCGGGACCCGGCGTTCATCGTTCGTTTATCGTGCCCGTGCAGTCTTCTCACAGCCGATTCGTCGTCACGGGGGCGGGCGGATCGGTAGTGCCGTCGGCCACCCACGCGGTGGCCGGCTGTGACCGGGTCCGTCCGGAAGCCCTCGGGGGAGCGGCCGGGCGGCCCCGGCCACAACAGCACACCTCAGAGCAACGGAGTACGTCGATGAGCGACGCCAAGAAGTCCGACGAAGTCACCACTCAGGAGAGCCACATCACCGGTGGGGGCGCCACTGCGGCGGCCGCCCCGGAGGTCGCTCCGCAGGAGAGCCACATCACCGGCGAGAAGACGGTCAAGGGCGACCTGGACGACGTCACCACGCTGGAGAGCCACATCACCGTGGGCGACCCGCGCTAGGCGGACCACACGCACGGGGGGCGTGCGCCGCGGCGGAGCGGAGGGGGAGCCGCCGCGGCTCACGCGGGAACACGGAACGGCCGGGTCGGGGGACCCGGCCGTTTCCGTGTCTCCGGACGCCCCTCAGGTCGTGCGGGCCGTCCCGGTGCCCTTCTCCGCGTCCAGCGCGTACACGCACCGGTCCTTGCTGCACGCGTACACCACGCCGTCCTTGACCACCGGTGAACCGGTGATCTCGCCACCGGTGGCGAGCTTCCAGCGCAGCCGGCCGTCGTCGGCCTTGAGGGTGTACAGCAGGTGGTCGGTGGAGCCGAAGTGGATGCGGCCCTCGGCGACCGAGGGAGCGCCCACCACGTCGCCGCCCGCCTGGAAGCGCCACTTGGGCGTGCCGGTGACCGCGTCCAGCGTGTACAGGCCCTTGCCGCTGCCGACGTGCACGTGCCCGGCCGCGACCAGCACCGGTTCCACCGAGGAGCGGGCCTCGGTGGCGATGCGCCAGCGGTCGCGGCCGTCGGTGGCGTCCAGGGCGTAGACGGTGCCGAGGTAGTCGGCGAGGTAGACCCCGCCGCCGGTGACCGCCGGGCCCGGCACGAAGGCGGGCGGGGACAGGAACACGGCCGGGGCCTCGAAGTGCCAGCGCACCCGGCCGGTCGACACCTCGATGGCGAGGACCCGGCTGCCCGCGCTGACGTACACGTAGCCGTCGGCCGCCGGGGTCACCCGTACGGGGACTCCGCCGCAGGACGCCGCGTCGCCGATCGGGTAGGACCAGCGCTCGTCGCCCGTGCGGGCCTCCAGGGCGCGCAGCCGGGCGTCCTGCCAGACGTAGACCGTGCCGTCGTGCACGGCGGGGCCGGCCTCGGGCGACTCGAAGTCGGTCTGGCAGCCGGAGATCTCCCACAGCTTGCGCCCGGCCGCCGCCTCCCACGCCTGCACCCCGCCGCCGCGCGTACCGGTGACGACCGTGCCGTG
>NZ_MUNH01000316.1:0-1337 GCF_002154615.1 Streptomyces recifensis | reverse complement strand
CGCGGCGGGGCTTTCACGTGCGGCGCGGTCGGTGTGGTCGTGGCCCGTGTGGTCGCGGTCGGTGACGTCGAGGAAGATCTGCCCGGCATCGGGGAACATCTCGGCGACGGACCGCTTGATGCGGACGGCGACCTCCTCGACCTCCTCGCTGTCCATTCCCGGCACCAGGTCGACGCGCGCGGCCACGAGGGCGGAGTCGATGCCGGTCTTCATGGTGAACAGCGCCTCCACGCTGTCGATCTCCGGCTGCGCGCGCAGCAGTTCCCGTATCCGCCCGGTCAGCTCGGGGTCGGCGGCCTCGCCGATGAGCTGGTCGCGGGCGTCGCGGCCGAGCCGGTAGGCGACGTAGACCAGCAGGCCGCCGATGAGGATCGACGCGCAGCCCTCCCAGACGGCCTGCCCGGTGAGCATGTGCAGCACCATGCCGATGGCGGCGAAGGTCACCCCGAGCACCGCGGTGCCGTCCTCGGCGAGCACGGTGCGCAGCGCGGGGTCCTGGACGTCACCGACGCCCTCCCCCTGCCGGTGCGCCTGGCGTACCGCCCGGATCAGCGACACCCCCTCGGCGACGAAGGCGACGCCGAGCACGACGAGGCCCGCGACGTAGCCGCTGAGCTTCTCCTCGGATCCGTTCCTGATCGCCTCGAAGCCCTGGAAGAAGGAGAAGCAGCCGCCCATCACGAAGATGCCGACCGCCGCCAGCAGGGACCAGAAGAACCGTTCCTTGCCGTAGCCGAAGGGATGGCGGGCGTCCGGCGGCCGGCGGCTGCGGCTCAGCGCGGCCAGCAGGAACACCTCGTTCAGGCTGTCGGCCACGGAGTGCGCGGCCTCCGACAGCAGGGCGGGCGAGCCCGCGAAGATCCCGCCCACGGCCTTGGCCACCGCGATCACCAGGTTCGCGGCGAGTGCCACGAGGACGGTGACGCGGGTGTGTCCGTCGGACTTGGCGGCCTCCTGGCCGTCGCTGTCGCCGGTCGTCGTTTCCGGCTGCTTTTCCGAAGTAGCGCTCACCTGTCGGCGACTGCCCCCGGCGGAGAGGATCACACGGGCCCGGACGGGGGAGGTCGGGAACTGTCCGGGGAGGACGCGGGCCCGGTGAGGAAGGAGTGTCACATGGCGAAGAAGAGCAAGACCATGAGCAAGATCAAGGCGCCCCTCCTGCACAGACCGGTGGGCTTCGCGCTGAGCTGGGCCGGCGGTGCGCTGGCCGGGCTGGCCTTCCGGAAGGCGTGGATGGTGATCCGGCACGAGGAGGAGGCACCCGACCCGCTGGACCCGGACCGCGGCTGGGGCGAGATCCTGCTGGCGGCCGCGGTGCAGGGCGCGATCTTCGCGGT
>NZ_MUNH01000030.1:0-16161 GCF_002154615.1 Streptomyces recifensis | reverse complement strand
GTGTCGGCGTCGGGGTCGGGTCGGGCGGCGCGGGTGCCTCGCGCACCGGGACCACCGTGCGGTCGGTGTTGTCGCTCGGGTCGGGGTCGATCACGGCGCCGGTCACCGACCAGTCCACCGGCTGGTCGCCGGGCGTGACCCCGGTGACGGTGACGGTCACCGGGACGGTGGCGCCGGGCGGCACCACGCCGAGGTCGCAGGTGAGCCCGCGCACGTCGCAGTTCCGGCCGGGCGCGGTCAGCCCGGTGACGGTCGCCCCCAGGGGCGGCGCCACGGTGAACCGGGTGCCGGGCGAGGCCGCGGGCCCCTGGTTCACGACGTCGACGCGGACGGTGCCGGTACGGCCGACGACGACCTGCCCCGAGGTGTCCGGGGCCTGTACGGCCAGGTCCACGGACTGCTGCACCGAGGGCTCCTTCTGGCGGCCCCCCAGCGCGGTGGTGAGCGGGGTGAGGGAACCCGACTCCACGTCCACCCGGCTCAGCTTCTCCGGGCTGTTCGCCGCGAGCTGGGCACGCGAGCTGAACACCAGGCCGGTGCCGTCCGCCGTCCAGGCGGCGTCACGCGGCTGGAACGGACCCGTGGCCGAGGCGTCCGGCAGTTCCCGGCGGCACGCGCCCGGCAGACCGCGGCCGGCGGCGGGCAGCAGCACCCGGCAGTCGTCGCCCGACACCGAGGTGAGCAGAAGGCCGCCCTGCTGGTCGACCCGGCCGCCACCGGCCTTGCGGTTGAAGGCGATGGTCTGTCCGTCGGGAGAGAAGGCCGGGCTGTCGTCGATGACGTCGCAGGCGCCGGGGCAGTTGGCGGAGCTGAGATCGCGCTGCTGGTCGAGGTGGTCGACCGGGACGGTCCAGATGTGCTTGTTGCCGCTGCCGCCGCCGATGACCTGCGTACGGGTGAAGGCGAGGCGGGTGCCGTCCGAGGACCAGGTCGGCTGGGCGTCGGTGCCCTGCGCCTGCCCGGCCGGCGGGGTGATCGTGCCCCGGAGCGCGCCGGTGGCCACGTCCGCGATGAGCACCCGGCCCGGCCCTGCCGCGTCACCGGTACCGCCGGGCGAAGTACGCCGGAAGGCCAGGGACTTGCCGTCGGGGGAGAAGGTCGGGTCGGTGTCCCAGTCCTTCGGGCCGCGCCCGGCCAGCGGCAGGAGGCGCGGGTTGGAGCCGTCGGCGTCGGCCAGCCAGATCCGCTCGATGCGTCCGGCGTCGGAGTCCTCGAACCGGGTCAGCACGATCTGCCGCCCGTCCGGGGTGTAGTTCTGCCGCTCGGTCCACGGGTCGGACCCGGCCGCCGGCTGGAACAGCGGGTCCTTCGCCGGATCGGTGTTGGTGTCGGCCGCCGGGTCTTCCTTGAGGATGGTCAGACCCAGGTCACGGGGGTCCGAGCCGTCCGCGCGGGCGTCCTGGAGGGTCACCACATGGGGTCCGGCGGCGGTGGTGCGGTCCACCACGGCCCCGCCGCCGTCCACCGGCCCGAGCCAGGTGACCGTGCCGACCTCGCGGTCCTCGGTCAGGACGAGCGACCGGTTGCCGTCGTCGTCGGAGTGGACGACCGTCCTGAAGACATGGTCGAAGTCGCCCTCGCAGGTGCAGTCGCGGTCCGGGCTGAGGAACAGCAACTGGTTCCCGTCGGGCAACCAGGCTGCCCCATGGGTACGCCAGCCTGCCTCCGTGGCGCCCAGCAGCGGACCGCCGTCACCCGAACTCGCGTAGACGTAGCGCAGCTTGGGGCCGTCGGCGGTGGTGGCCGTGTAGGCGATGATGTCGCGCTTCTCGGCGGTGTCCAGCGGGTTCCACGCAGGCTCGCTCGCCGTGCCGTTCGCCGGATCGGTGACGCGGTTCGCGGTGCCGCCCCGGAGCGGGCGGACGTAGACCTGCCGGCCCACCAGGGGATCGGCGTCACTGGAGTACGCGAGCCGCTGACCGTCCGGCGACACCGTCGGGCATTCCTCGTCGGCCGGGGTGTCGGTCAGCCGGGTCAGGCCCGTGCCGTCGGTGCGCACCAGCCACAGGTCGCGCTGGGTGGCGCCGCCGGCGCCGCCGGGCTCGGCCGAGTCGAAGACGACCGACCGGCCGTCCGGCGTCAGCCGCGGGTGTGCCGCGTCCCGGCCGCTGGTCAGCTTGGTCACGGAACCGTCGGCGGCCCGGAGGTAGATCTGCGGGTTCCGCTCGTCCCGGCGGCTGGCGAACACCAGCCGGTCGCCCAGCGCCGAGGGTTCCACGTCGTAGTGGGTCGCGCCCTCCCCGAACAGCGGGGTGCTCGACTTCGTCGTCGCCACCCGGCCCAGGCTGCGGTGCCGGGTACCCGCGAAGGCGATCCGGGTCACTCCGTCGTCACCGGCTCGGGGGCGGGCCTTCGCCGTACCGGGACCGGCGGCCGCCGTCACCGCCAACAGGGGGACCAGCAGCAACAACGCCAGGCCGATCCGCTCCAGCGGGTACCGCCACCCGCCGGCCTTGTCCGTGCCCGTCACGGGCCCACCTCACCGTCCGCACTCCGCTTTCGCACAACCGCCCGCCATCCTGGGCGTCACCGTCCCTGGTGCGGCAGGGCCGGCGGGACGCTCCCGGGGGAAGCGGCGGAGGGGCTTTCGGGCAGTGTGTCGACAGCCGGTGGTCAGTACACCGGTCAGATCAAGCCGTTGCGCAGGGCGTAGCCGACCGCGTGGGCCCGGTTGCGGAGCTGCAGCCGGGTGATCACCTCGTGCAGCACGTTCTTCACGGTCCGCTCGGAGTACGAGGTCTTCCGGGCGATCTCCCCGGTGTCCAGGCCCTCCGCCACCAGTCGCAGCATCTCCGTCTCGCGGGGCGCCAGGGTGGACAGCGACGCCGCCCGCGGGTCGAGCGGGGAGGAGCGCTGCATGCTGCCCACGTGGGTGAGGAGTTTGGCGAGCAGATCCCCGGGCAGCATGCCCTCGCCGTTGGCTATGGCGAGGACCAGGCGCAGCAGCCGGTCCTGGTCGGCCTCGGCGCGGCGGAGCACCGCGGCGACCCCGTTGTCTATGGCGCGCTGGAGAGCGTCACCCGACTCGAAGGTGCCGACGACCAGGCCGGTGCGGGTCGCGGAGTTGTGGCGCAGCCGGTTGAGCAGCGCCGACGTCTCGTCGTCCACCGTGTCGACGGTGATCAGCGAGACCTGGGCGCTGTCGGCCGCCCCGGCCTCCACGAACTCGATCTCGGGGCGCTGACGCAGCTGGTGCACGATGCCGACGTAGAGGACGGGGTCGGGGGCGTAGACGGTGACGGAGACCCGCTCGGGTCGTCGGGCCGAGGTGGTCCAGGGTGCGGTGTGGGCGGCGGGAGCGGGATGGTTGGCCTGAGGGCAGCTCGTGGTCATGAGTCCTGTTTCCATCGAACGTTGTGGGGGGTGGTGCGACGCGCCGGTGGAGCTACGTGCGGGACCGAGCGGCGGAAGTCGGCCCGCGCACGGTCTTCGAAGGTCAACTGGCGCTATCCGAAGGGGAGTAGAGGAGCGCTGTCCGGGGCACGAGGACTGCCCGCGGGCTTGCCCTCGCGCCTCTCCGAAGGGAAGGGGCCGCGTCATACGGTCACCGGGTGACGTCTCCAGCACCCACCCCCAGCCCCGGCGCGCCCGGTTCCGACATCCCCGCGGTGTCGGTGACGCCCGGCGGGCTCGCCACGACCACCCTGACCGTCCGCAACGACAGCGACATCGTCGAGGCATACGGCCTCGAGGTGGTCGGCGACTGCGCGGCCTGGGCCACGGTGGAGCCCGCTCGCGTGTCCCTGTATCCGGGCACCTCCGAGACGGTGACCATCCGCCTCGAACCCCCGAGGTCCCCCGAGGTCCGCGCCGGTGAGGTGCCGCTCGCCGTACGCGTGCTGCCCACCGAGCACCCTGAGGCGGTACGGGTGCCCGAGTCGACCGTACGGGTCGAGGAGTTCCGGGAACTGCGCGCCGAGATCGCCCCGCGTCGCCGCCGGGGCTGGCTGCGCGGCCGCTACCGGCTGGCGCTGCGCAACGAGGGCAACACCCCGGTCACGCTGGGCTTCACGCCCGCCCAGCCCGGCGAGGAACTGCGCTTCACCCTCAAGCCCGCCGAACAGACGCTGGAGCCCGGCGAGTCGGCGGAAGTGGGTCTGCGGGCCCGTATCGGCAAGCCGGTGTGGTTCGGCGCCCCCGTCATCTGGCCGTTCACGGTCACCGTCGCCGAGACGGCGGCACCGGACGCGCCCCTGCCGGAGCCCGCCGACGCGATCCGCACCCCGCTGGACGCCGAGTTCGTCCAGATCCCGGTCTTCCCCAAGTGGCTGCTCGCGGTGCTCGCCGCGCTGATCGCCCTGCTCCTCGCCTGGTTCACCCTGGTACGGCCCGCCGTGCGCAGCGCGGCCAAGGAGGCGGCCGACGAGGTCGTCCAGCAGCGGCCCACCCCCGGCGGCAGCGAGCAGGCCGGCCAGGGCACGGGAACCGACGGCGGGCAGCCCGGCACCGGCACTGGTGGCGCGGGCAGCCGTCCGGGCACGGGCGGCGGCACCGGTACGGGCACCGGGACCGGAACCGGCGACGGCGGAGGTGGCGGCTCGGCCGGCGGCGGTGGCGGCCAGAGCTCGGCCACCATCGACGTGCAGACGGGCGGCGGCGCGGAGAAGACCGGCACCTACACGGTCCCCGCGGACAAGGTGTTCCAGGTCACCGACATCGTCGTGGCCAACTTCCAGGGCGACGAGGGGGTGCTGACCATCAACTTCGGTGACCGGAAGATCACGACGATCGCGCTGGAGACCTTCCGCAACCAGGATTATCACTGGGTCACCCCCATCAGGATCGCCGCGAACGACACGGTCACCGCCCAGGTCACCTGTGCCAAGCCGGGCACCCCCGCCACCGGCAGGCGGGCCCAGGAGTGCCATGAGGTGCTCAACGTCAGCGGAGTGCTCAGCGACATCAGGTGACTTGGGGCGTCACGCCCATGCTCTTCGAGACGCGCCGTGATGCAAAGCCGCGACAGGGCCGGGCGTCCGGAAAACGGACCCCCGGCTCTGTCGGTCATGTGACCGGATTGCGCGAGTATGTTCGGGTGTCTTGCCTGAATCTCTCTCGGTAACCGCGGGTAGGCGTCGTTGACTATGCATCAAACTTGGCTTGATCTCCTCTAACGACCCCGGAGGTAATTGGAGTCCGGACATGTTGGCCTGACGGCGCGGAGCGGTCGGAGACCAGGCCGGCGATCGCCAGATGGGTCTCGGCGTAGGTGTCACGGCACCCGGTGAAGCGTCGCGGGGGCGCCCATTGCCGCAGCTCGGCGTTGGTGTGCTCGATGCAGATCCGGCCTGAGGACTGTCGCCGCCGTGCCTCGTGCCAGGCCCGTTTCTCGCCGTCACACGCGTCGTCCTTCGGCTTCCTCGGCGGGACGGTGACCTGGCCGGGGAACTCCTTGGCCAGCCCGGCCTACCCGGCGTCGGCCTGGGACGTCACCGACGGGTGAAGCCTGAACTGCTCGGCGATGCCCTCAGTGCGCACGGCGGTCTGGTCGTGCATCCGGCCGGGCCGTACGACCCCGGACAGCAGCATCCGGCCCTGTCCGTCGCTGAACGTGGTGGTCTTGATCGTGTTCTGCTTCCGCTTGCCAGAGAGGAAGGCCCGGCGTCCGGCGCGGGCCGTCTGCGGGCGTCCGACCTGGGTATCGGCTCGGCCAGGACCTCGTGCGGCAGCTGATGGCGCAGGTGTACCAGCGTGAGAAGCAACCTGTCGTGAAGAACCAGCTTCGGCTTGCGTCCTGCCCCGGCCGCCCGCTTGCGTTCACCACCCCGCGCCTCGCGCAGCGTGGACTGTCGGGCCGCCTCCCACGGGTCGGCGAGTTCGGCGAACAACTCGCCGAAGTGTGCGCGGGAGACACCAGACAGGGGAGGATGGGAGCAGGCCGTGCGGGCCCAGGTCAGCTTCACAACTCACCTAACCCGCACGGCCCTTCTCACGTCACTGCCGACCGGCCCCGCCAGCACTTCCTCCAGGTCGCAAGTCAATGGGGTAGTCGTAGCGTATGAACCCCTTGAAGCTCGCCACCTTGTCGTACAGTGCGCGGGCGGCGGTGTTGTCCTCCTGAGTGGTCCAGTAGAAGCGGGATGCCCCCCGCTCCCGCGATGCATCGGCCACCTTCTCGATCAGCATCCGCGCCGCGCCTCGGCCGCGTGCCGCCTCGTCGACGAAGAGGTCCTGGAGGTAGCAGCTGTCTTCCATCCAGAACGTCGGGTGGAACAGATAGTGCGCGATGCCGACCAGCTTCCCTTTCGACCAGGCGCCGATGCCGTGGAACTGGGTGTCGCCCCGTAGCCGCTGCCAAGTCTCCTCGTAGCCCTCGTCCGGCACCGCGGTGCGGTAGAACGCCTTGTAACCGCGCGCCAGCACTTCCCAGGCGGCGCGATCCTCCTCGCGCAACGAACCAATTTTGATCACGACTGCCCATCCTCACCCGCGAGCCTCAGCTGGTCTGCCGAACTGCTGAACTGCCGAACACTGTCGGAGTCGCCCTGGCGGGGCCCGCATGACTCACGATCCTGACTGCGCCGTCGCGTTCGACGCCAGGGCCACTTCCCAAACACTGGCTACGTTCAACGGGATCGGAGCGGGACAACCGTCATGATCCGGTTCCGCGCACCTTCCACCTGTGGGCCGCCGCCTGCCCCTTGCACGCCTGGGTGCGGTCCCGCCCGAGGACGGGACCGCACGCGGGTGCTCAGGCCGCCGGAAGCGTCCACTTCTGGGCCGCCGACCCGTTGCAGGCGTAGATCTGCAGCCGGGTGCCCTCCGCCGTGGCGGAGTTGGGATCGTCCAGGCACAGACCGGAGTTGGCGTTCTTCAGCGAGCCGTCCGAGCCGGCCGTCCACTTCTGCGCGCCGGTGCCGTTGCAGGCGTAGAGCTGGACGAGGGTGCCGTTGGCCGTCCCGCTGTTCGTCACGTCGAGGCACTTGCCGAGCGTGCGCAGGGTGCCGTCCGAGGCGACCGTCCAGTCCTGGGCGTATGTACCGTTGCAGGTCCACAGCTGGATCGCCGTGTGGTCCGCCGTCCCGGAGTTGGCGTCGTCCACGCAGAGGGAGGAACCGACACCGGACTTCACCGGACCCACCCGTGGCCTGGCGGGGGCGGAGGTGTCGCCGGGGTAGGACGGGGGAGCGGCGGACGTCCCGGCGGCCCAGCCGGTGTTGGCCGTGGTGCCCAGGGTGAAACCGAGGGTGCCGCCCGAAGTGAGGGCGGAGGCCGGAGCGTAGGCGTTGTTCCACGCCGAGCCGTTGAAGGTCGCGGACTGGACGTAGGGAGCGTTGTCCGCCGCGCCGGAGCCGTTGATCGTGAACGTCCTGCCCGAGGGCAGAGTGACCTGCGCCTGCGGGAACAGCGGTGAACCGAGGGCGAGATCGGCCGTGCCCGGCGTCATCGGGAACATGCCGAGCGCCGACCAGACGTACCAGGCACTCATCGCCCCCAGGTCGTCGTTGCCGTCCGCCAGACCGGCGGGGGAGTTGGACCAGATCTGGTCCTGCACCGCCCGTACCGTCGCCTGGGTCTTGTACGGCATGCCGATGTAGTCGTACTCCCAGGGGAGTTCGATGCTCGGCTCGTTGCCGACCCACGCGTAGCCGTTGGCGCCGGTGTAACTGCGCAGCACGGTGTCCAGGTAGTCGCCCATCACCTTGTCACCGCCCTTGGCGGTGGCGAGCCCGGCCACGTCGAACGGCACCATGCCGGTGTAGATCCAGGAGTCGGCCTCCACCATGTCCGTCCCGCTGGTCGGGTCGAACCCGCCGGTCCAGGTCCCGTTCAGGTTGCGCGGCTGGACGAAACCGGAGGCGGGGTTGAGCACGTTGCGCCAGTCCTGCGCCCGGTGCGCGTACGTCTTCTGGCTCCCGGTGTCGCCCAGGGCACCGGCGAAGGCGGAGAGGGCGAAGTCGGCGGTGTCGTACTCCAGGGTGGTGGCGACGGGGCCGTAGAAGTTGCAGCACCCGTAGCTGCCGTCGTGGGGCTCGTATCCCGGACTGTCGAGGTAATTGAGGCCCGGCCGGTCATTGTTGGCGGTACCGGCCTGCTTCAGCAGACCGGCCAGGGCCGCCGAGGTGTCGAAGTTCCGCGCGCCGAAGGCGTAGTAGTCGGCGATGATCGCGGCGGCCGGGTCACCGACCATGACGTAGGACTCGCCGTTGTTCTCCGACCACTTGGGGAAGATCCCGGTCTGCTGGTAGTCGTCGACCATCGACTGGGCGGTGTCGGAGGCCACTTGGGGGCTGACCAGCGCCTCCAGCTGGGCCTGGGAGCGGTAGATGTCCCAGCCGGAGTAGTTGGCGTACGCGGCCCGGTGGCCGGAGTCGACCGTGTGCGTCCTGCCGTCGAAGCCGAAGTACTGGCCGCCCGTGTCGCTGATGACATTCGGGTGCAGCAGCGAGTGGTAGAGCGCGGTGTAGAAGATCTTCTGCTGGTCCGAGGTCCCGCCGCCGATCAGCACCTTGCCCAGCGCCGAGTCCCAGGCGTCGTGCGCCGAGGTGCGGACGGCGTCGAAGTTCCAGTCGGGGTTCTCCGCCACGCGGTTGGCGCTCGCGTTGGCCACCGAGACGTAGGAGACGCCCACCTTGGCCTGCACGACCCGGCTGGAACTGGTGTCGAAGGTGACATGGGCGTTGGACGCGGCGGCCTTGGGAGTCGCGTCGTCCGTGAGTGCCTTGGGCGCGGTGCCGTGCAGGCGCGGGTGGTTGGGCCGGTCCACCGCGTTCTTCCCGGCCCGCTTGGTGCTCGGCGCCGGCTTCGGCGCCGCGAGCGAGCTGCCGCTGGTGGCGAAGGGCCGGTCAAAGACCATGTCGAAGTAGACGGTGTAGCTGTTCCCGGCCCCGCAGAACCGGCCGCTCGTCACCTGCCCGCTGACCTCGGTGCCGGACACCACGTTGAACTGGGTCGAACTGGCGCCGTTCTGGCTGCCGTTCAGCTTGAGGAGCAGGTTCGCCTGTGTGGTCGCCGGGAAGGTGAACCGCGCCATCCCGCTCCGCGTCGTGGTGGTCAGCTCGGTGGTCACCTTGTTGTCCAGCGCGACCTTGTACGACCCCGCCGTGGCCGACTCGTTGGCGTGCGAGAAGGAGTCGGTGGCCGAGTTGTCGACGGCCCCGACCGTCGGCAGCACCGGCACGTCCCCCGCCGCCCCACAGCCGGGCCCGGCGATGTGCGTGAGGCTGAAGCCCGTGATCGAGGAGTCCTTGTACTCGTACCCCCCGCCCGGCGGCCGCGACGAGGTGTCCGGACTCCACTGCACCATGCCGAAGGGCACGTCGGCGCCGGGGAAGTCATTGGCGTCGTTGGACGTACCGATGAACGGGTTGACCAGATCGGCCGGATGAGCCACGAGATCGGCGACCCGTGCCGGCGCCGCCGACGCGGGCAGCGCGTACGCGCCGACCAGGGCGGCCCCTGCGACGGCGGCAGCCGTCGCGTAACCCCGACGCGCACGCCGGGGTCTGCCTAACGAGATCCAGGACATCGTTCTGTGCCTCCTGCGGGAGTGGGGGAGAGCGAGGCGGAACCGGAAACCTCCGCGTGGTTGACAACGTTGTCTCGGCGCTGTGGCAACGTAGTGCTGGGGCGTGCTCACGTCAATGCTGTGGGTGAGAGCGACGCGGAGTCCGGCCGGGTTCAGATTCCCCGCGGCAGGCGGAGCGGTGGGCCGAAGCGGACGGGGACACCGGGCGCGTAGAGCACGCTGACGGGATGTTCGCGTGGGGTGCGCAGCCCGGCCGCCGCGACGACGGTCTCGTCGTACGAGGTCAGCTCGGCACGGGTGAACGTCCACCGGGGGTGGATGTTCGGCAAGTAGTAGGTGAGGCCGCGGAGTTGAGCGTGCAGTCCCCATCGACAGGTGAGGAACTCCTCCAGCGCGTTCGCCTCGTACGGCTCGGGGGAGACCTCGGCCCGGACGCGCGCGCCCGCTCCGGAACCGTCGCGCCGGAGGGAGTCGTAGACAATCCCGGAGTCGGTGCGGCGGGTGCGGATACGGGCCCAGCGGTACGGCAGCCCGAACCCCGCCCGCGCCGTCAGTACGGGCAGCAGGCGGTCGCAGTCCAGGGAGCGGAACACCACTCCACGCCGCCCGAGGGCGTCCCGGCTGTACAGGCGGACGTTCACCTCGCCGAAGCTGCCCAGGTAGGGGAGGGCCGGCGCCCGGCCGAAGGCCAGGTGGTCCATGCGGAAGAAGACCAGGCCGACGTAGGTGCGGCCCAGGTGGAGGTCCGGGGACGTGCCCGGGGGCAGCAGCCGTGCGACCTCGTCCGGGTCGGCGGCCCAGTGCAGGAAGACCAGTTCACGCCACCATTGCCGGAAGACGATGTGCGAGAGGGGGCGCGGGGGCAGGGGCGTGACCTCCTCCACGTGATCGGACGCGTCCGCTGTCACGACCTGCCCCGCCTCGACTCGGCGGGTTCCATGACCCCCACGTCCGTACGCATGCCCTCCACGATCGTGTCGACGGCCTCCGCCACCGAGATGCCCGGTGGCAGGGCCGGAGCGGACCCGGTCACCGCGCGGCCGGCGAACCCGGACCCGACGTGGGGCAGGCAGATCTCCAGCACCCCCACCCGGGAGCGCCGCAGCTCCCGGCGAGCCGACGCCAGCCAAGTGGCCAGCGCGGCCTTCGCCGCCGCGTAGTCCGCCATGCCGGCCGGTGCCGAGCGGGCGACGGTGCCCGTGACGGCGGCGAGCAGCCCCCCCGGGGACACGTGGGTCGAGGCGGAGCGCAGGATCGCCATGGGGGCGAGCGCGTTCACCGCCATCACGTGTTCCGCGACCGCTTCCCCGATCTCACCGACCGGCCCGAACGCGGCCACTCCCACACAGACGACCACGGCATCCAGTCCGCCCAGTTCCCGAGCCGCCCAGGCCGCCGTGCCCTCGGCGCCGTCGAGGTCCCACGCGTCGAAGGTCCGCGAGGGGCCGGGCCCGCACCGCTCGCGCACCCCGGCCAGCCGGTCCGGGTCCCGCCCCGCGAGCGCGGTCACCGCTCCGAGCCCGGCCAGCCGCTCGGCCAGCGCCGAGCCGATGTCACCGGTCGCCCCGGCGACGAGGATGTGTGCGCCCCGGATCTCCACCCCGCGCCTCCCGTCTTGTGTCCTGGGAACACTTCGCCCGTAGCGGGCCGGGCGGATGCGGCGGGTCGGCTTTGCGTGCCGTCGTCGGTGGAGGCGGGCTGGGCCATGATCCGTCGGCCGGGCCCGCGACCCTGGTGCCTGGGAAGGGCGCCGGTGTCACCCGGACCGGTCGGCACGCACGGCGACTACCAGGGCAGCTCCCCGCTCTCGTCCTGAAGCGTCCCCGTGGGACCGTCCGCGCCCAGCGTCGCCAGGCGGACGACAACCTTCGCGCTCTCCTCCGGGGACCGTCCGATCCCGAAGTCCGCGGTCATGTCCGTGGCGGTGGTGCCCGGCTCGACCGCGTTGAACTTGATCTCCGGGTAGGCCTTGGCGTACTGCACCGTCAGCATCGTGGCCGCCGACTTCGACGCGGAGTACAGCAAGGTCGGCAGGCTGAATTCGGGCCGCTCGGGGTTGTTCACGGCCCAGAACGAACCGGCGCTGCTGGAGACGGTGACCACGGTGGGGTCGGCGGACCGGCGCAGCAGGGGCAGGGCGGCCTCGGTGACGCGTACGATCCCCACCGCGTTGGTGTCGAACACGCGCAGGGCGCTGGGGCCGTCCACCTCGCCGAGCCCCAGGACGCCCGCGTTGTGCACCAGGACGTCGAGCCGGCCTTCGTCCGCCTCGATCTTCTCCAGCGCGCCGGCGACCGACGCGTCGTCGGTCACGTCGAGTTGGACGAACCGTGCCCCGAGCGCGGCCGCGGCCTTCTCGCCGCGCTCGATGTCCCGGGCGCCGATGTAGACGGTGTGGCCCGCGGCGAGAAGCTGCTTGGCGGTCTCGAAACCGATGCCCTTGTTGGCGCCGGTGATCAGCGTGATGGTCATACGTCTTCCTCCGTCATGAGTGATGCGTGCGTCGCCGCCGTCAGCCGCTCAACTGCCGCCGGAGCCCGGCGGCATCGTGCAGCGCCGCCATGTGGACGAACCGGCCGTCGCGGACCTGATAGATCGCGTACTCGACGATCTCGAAGGAGGCCCCGGTGGGTTGCACGCCGAGCCATTCCTTCACCGGCGTACCGGTGTTGACGAGACGGGCGGCCAGGCGGTCCCCGTCGAAGAGCAACTCCTCGAGTTCCCAGTGCAGATCGGGCACCGCGTCCACGTCGTGCCGCTGTACGGCGAGAAGGTCGTCCCGGGTGGCGGGCTCACCGTTCAGGGTGGTCCGGTCGGCGATGAACTCGCCCATACCGTCGAACTCGTGGGCGTTGAGCGCACCGAGGTAGCGCTCGTAGAACGCGCGCAGGTCGGACATCGGTCGGCCTTTCCGTGGAGGCGCTCAGATCTGGTTGAGACCACCGTCGACGTACAGGCTCGACCCCGTGACAAAGCTGCTCTGGTCCGAGGCGAGGAAGGCCACGGCGGCGGCGACCTCCTCCGGCCGCCCGAGCCGGCCCAGCGGCACGCGCGACGACAACTGCTCCTTGAACCGCTCCGCGTCGGGAGTGAGCGCCGAAAGGGCCGGGGTGTCGGTCGGGCCCGGCGTCACCGTGTTGACCCGGATGCCGCGTCCCTTGAGTTCGTTGGCCCAGGTCCGGGCGAGCGAGCGGGTGGCGGCCTTGGTGGCTGCGTACACGCCGAGCCCCTCGTCGCCGACGTCCACGTTGGTGGAGCCGTTCAAGATCACGGAAGCACCGACGTTGAGCAGGGGCAACGCCTTCTGGACGGTGAACAGCGTGCCCCGGACGTTGATGCCGAAGAGCTTGTCGAAGTGCTCCTCGGTGACCTCTTCGAGCGGTACGAGGTCGGCCACGGAGGCGTTGGCGAACAGCACGTCCAGTCCCTGCCCCCGCCTGCGGACGGCCTCATAGAGCCGGTCCAGGTCGGCCGGGTCCGCGATGTCACCGGTCACGGCGGTGGCTGCCGGGCCGATCTCCTCGGCGGCCGCGTCGAGTTCGTCCTTCCGCCGCCCGGTGATGAACACGTGCGCGCCCTCGGCTGCCAGCCGTTTGGCGCCGGCGAGGCCGATCCCGGCGCTGGCCCCCGTGACCACAGCGGTCTTGCCCTCGAGCAGTCCCATGTCGGTCGCCCTCCATGTTCTGTAGTGATCGATACAGAACGCTAGCCTAGCACTTTCGTATCGGTCACTACAGAAGAGATAGAGTGAACGGGTGAAGACGGAGAAGAAGGGCCCGAGCGGCCGCCCACGGGGCTTCGACACCGGTGAGGCCCTCGAACGCGCCATGCTGGTCTTCTGGGAACACGGATACGAGGGCGCGAGTCTGGGCCGCCTGACCAGCGCCATGGGCATCTCGGCCACGAGCATGTACGCGGCCTTCGGCAACAAGGAGGAGCTGTTCCGCAAGGCCCTGGAGCGCTATACGGAGGGGCCCAGCGCCTACCTGGACGAAGCGCTGAAGGAACCGACCTCCCTGGGTGTGGCCACCGCGATCCTGTCCGGCGTCATCCGGACCACCACCGCTCCGTCCCGGCCCCGGGGGTGCATGGGCATCCAAGGGGCGTTGGCCGCGGGCGAGTCCGCCCAGCCGGCCCGTGAGCTGCTTGTCGGATGGCGCAACGACGGTTACCTGCGGATTCGGGAGCGGTTCGAACGGGCCGTGGCGGAGGGCGACCTTTCGGCGGGCGCCGATGCGGCGCTGTCGGCCCGGTATGTCACCGCGTTGGCTCATGGCATCGCCGTCCAGGCGGCCAGTGGGGTGTGCCAGGACGAGCTTCAGGCGATGGCCGACGCGGCGCTGCGGGGGTGGCCGCCCTCGTAGGGATGCTGCCTCGGCCGACGGGTCGACGAGGCCGACCGCAACCGCCGCCGGGCGAACGGCCGTCCCCTCTCGTGGTGCGGCGAGTGAGACAGGGGAGACGTGCGATGGCTGGTGGGGTGGGCGCGGACACGGCTCTGCGGGTACGGCGGCAGAGGAGGGTGTACGGCGCTCTGGGGCTGGTGGCTGTGGCGCCCCCGGCGCTGGAACTCTACGAGGACGTCTCGGGGCTGTTCGGGCTCTGGTGGGCCCTTGGGTCGGTGGTGGTGTTCAGCATCGTGTTCGGCGCCCGGCAGGTCCGCGGGGGCGCCGAGACCGGCCGGGTGGTCGCCGTTCGCGACGAGGGGCTCGCGGCGGGCGAGTACACGCTCACCGACTACAAGGTCTTCCTGCCCTTCGACCGGCCGAAGAGTTCCCCGGAGCGTGCGGAGTCGCCGCTGCTCCTGCGGTTCACCAACCGCGGTATCCAGCACTGGGACGGTGACACGCTGCGCTGGAGCCACCCGTGGGCCGACCTGCGCCTCGTCTTCGAGGACGAGGTGTTGCTCGTGCACCACGAGGAGCGGCTCGTCGCCCGGTTCTGGGTGTTCATCCCGTTCGGCACGCCTGACGAGATACTCCTCGCCGCCGACCGGCTGCAGAGGCAGCGGCCCCGGCGCTGAGCCCCGACGGCGTACCGCCGCCGGGCCGCTCGGCCGGAGCTGCCTCCTCTGGAGCGGTCACGTCGAGGGCGGAGCGGGGGAGTCGGGTTCCGGCGCCGGTCCTGCGCCCGTGTGCAGGATCCCTTCGACACCGTCCAGGAACGTCGTACAGATCAGCGTCGGGTCGAAGAGGCAGCCGGCGGCCATGGCGCCGTCCCGGAGCATGACGAAGTGCCGCCCGGTCACGTCGGCGGGAGCGCAGCCGGCGTCCTCCATGAGCTGCGTGGCCGTTTCCAGGAACCACTGCCGGTGGTCCAGCACCGCTTGGTGGACGGGGTGCGCCGGGTCGGGATACTCGGCCGCCGCGTTGAGGAAGGCGCAGCCGCGGAACCCGGGGGACTGGATGCCGTCGGCGATGGACCTGCCCACGGCCCGGACCGTCCCCGCTGCCGGAAGTCCCCGTGCCCGGATGGCGGCCACCTGTCCCCGGATGCCGTGATCGGCCTGCTGGAGGTAGGCGAGGATCAACTCGTCCTTCCCCTTGAAGTGGCGGTACAGGGTGGCGCGAGTGACCTGGGCCTCCGCGATGATCCGGTCCACACCGACGGAGTGAATGCCCTCGGCGTAGAAGATCCGGGTCGCCGTGTCGAGCAGCCGCGCCCGGGCCTCGGACGTGCTCCTGCCTTCTGTGCGCGTGCTCATGGCGGCCACGGTAGCAGGTAGGGAGGGAGAACGTTCGGTCTTGACAGTGGGGAGAGGGGCCCCTTAGATGAAGGAGGGAGACCGAACGTTCTCCCTCCTCAGCCTTCGCTTCGCCTTGTCCCTCGCCGAAAGGGCATCCCATGGCTTCCTCCACTGCCACCCCTGTCCCCGCCAAGGAGGACACCGGGTCGCTGCGCCGCCTCTACTTCCTGCGCTTTGCGTTCGCCTTGGTATGGGCCGTCCTCGTGTTCGCCTCGGCCCATTCCCTGGGCCCCCTCAGCGCCACACTGCTGGTGATCTACCCGTTGTTCGACGTGGCGTGCGCGGTCCTCGACATCAGGTCCGCCAAGGCCAACCAGGGGCCGGTGCGCGGCCTGTACGCGAACGTCGCGCTCAGTGCCCTCACCGCCGCGGGTCTGGTCGCGGCGGCCACCTCGGGCATCCCGGATGTCCTGCGCGTCTGGGGCGCCTGGGCGATCACCGCCGGAGCCGTCCAGCTGATCGTCGGCGTCCTGCGACGCCGACGCGGCATGGCAGGACAGTGGCCGATGATCCTCAGCGGAGCCATCTCCACCTTCGCCGGAGCCTCCTTCGTGGCCCAGGCAGGGAAGGCGAACGCCTCCTTGGGTGCGCTGGCCGGCTACGCCTTCCTGGGCGGAGTCTTCTTCCTGGTCTCGGCACTCCGCCTGAGGCAGTCGGACAGGACCGACCGAATCGGGGCGTGAGGTGCCGGCGTCGGCCCCGCGCGGTCGGTGCACGCGGGGCCGGCTCCGTGCGGCGATTCGACTCGCCGGCCCCTCACCGGCGTGATCGCGACGCGACCTAAGCCTTGCTCCACCCCGTCGTACGGGAGTACACGTCCAGCAGATCCACCACGAACACCAGGGTCGAGCCCGCCGGGATCGACGGCGTCGGCGACTGATTGCCGTACCCGAGCCGCGGCGGAACGATGATCTCGCGCCGGCCGCCGACCCTCATCCCCTTGACC
>NZ_MUNH01000315.1:0-9410 GCF_002154615.1 Streptomyces recifensis | reverse complement strand
GCTGCTGAAGCACTGGGACCCCCCTGGTCCCAGTGCTTCAGCAGCTCCTCGACGGTGGCGAGCGCGGTGTACGCCTGCCCGGCGGCCGTCGCGTCCACGATCCGCGGGTCGTGGGCCACGGACGGTTCCACGGCGGGCGGCACCGGCTCGGGCACCCGGTGCGCCCGGCCGCCGCGCAGATGCAGCGCGACCTCGCGGGGCAGTACGACGGTGCCGGGCGCGGTCGGCAGCAGCAGGCCCCGGTCGAGCAGCCAGCGCAGATGGACGGCGGGGTCGGCGGTGACCTGGCCGTACGGCGGCCCCCACATCAGCCGGGTCAGCACCTCGCGGGCGGCCTCCGGGGCCCCGGCGAGCAGCGCGTCCATCCGCTTCCGGTCGGCGAAGAGGCCGGTGAGCGCGGCGACGGCGGAGACCGGGTCGTGCGTGGAGGGCAGTCCCGCCGTGTTGACGATCTGCTGCACCCGCCCCGGCGACATGCCCGACGTCGCCTCCCGCACGGTCGGGCCCAGCCCGGTGGGGGAGGGATGCTGGGCGGAGGGCGCCAGGAGTTCGCGGGCGGTGCGGACCAGGTGCAGCCGGTCGTCGTCGCCCCAGATCAGCGCCTGCCTGCGCAGCGCGGCGACGGTGGCGGGGAGGGTCTCGGTGACGGCCGGGTCGCCGTCGTCACCGGCCAGCAGCCCATGCAGCGTGTCGTAGGTCGCCGGGTCCGGGGCGACGGCCAGCGCCTGTGCCGTCTGCAGGGCGAACCGGTCCAGGTGCTCCAGCGCGCGCAGCACCGAGGCACGGGTGCCCGCGCGGGTGGCGAGCTGGGTGAGGTCGGTGGGCACGGGCGCGACGAGGTCGGGTCGGTCGCGCAGCAGCGCGGCCAGCGAGGCGTCGTCCCGCGAGCGGAGTGCCTCCGCGAGGGACCGGGGGGCTGAGGATGCCTCGGGGCTCATCTGACCCACGTTAGCGGCTGGGGCAAGCGGCGGCCGAGGGTCCCGGAGGGCCGCCCCGCCCGCGTGGGCCGATTGGTGGCGGTCTGCGCTACCTTCCTCCACGGGGTTCCACCGCCGTCGCCCCGGAGGGGTTTCCGTTGGGGATCGAGAGCGACCAGGTCGTCTACGAGTATCTGAGCCGTGTCGGGGACGTGGCACAGCAGCGGCAGTTGCCGTCGTCCACGCGTATGCGGCTGGTGTCCGAGCTGCGCAACGAGATCGACCGGCACCGGGCCCGCGCCACGGTGGACAGCCCGGCCGCCGTGCGCCGCATCCTGGACCAGCTCGGCAGCCCGGACGACGTGGTGCGGTCGGCGGGCGGGAAGGGCCCGGCGCCACAGCCGCCGCCCACCGCCGTGCCCGTGCAGCCGGAGCCGGAGAAGCCGGAGCGCAGGCCCAGGGGGCTCAAGGGGCTGCGGGCCGCCGTGCCCCGGCCGCGCCCGGCCGAGCCGGGGCCCGCCGTACCGGCCGAGGGGGCCGCCCCGCCGCATCTCGCGTCCGCCGACGAACTCGGCGAGTCGCTGACCCGGCCCGACTGGTGGCGGGTGGCGGACGGGCCGTTCGGCGCGGCGGCCGCGGACTCGGTGCCGGGGTTCGTCGGCGGCGTGGAGATCCCGGAGATGCTGCGGCGCCCCCCGAAGGAGCCCCGGCAGGAGGCGGAGGCGAAGCCGGAGGAGGTCGTGGCGGAGCCCGTCGAGGTGGTCCCGCGCTCCCGGTTCCGGCGGTTCGTCCCGCTCCGTCGGTCCGGCTGGACCAACCCGCTCCTGCTGCTGGGCGCCGCCGCGCTGCTGGCCGGGGCGGTGCTGGGCAACTGGTACGCGCTGCTCCTCGGCTGGCTCATCGCCTACGGCTCCCGCCGGCTGACCCCGGCCGAGACCAAGTGGGCGGTGCTGGTGCTGCCCGCGCTCGCCCTCGCGGCCGGGGTGGCCTACCTGTGGGGGCGCAACACCGGGCACTGGGGGACACCGGTGGCCGAGGGACACATGGGCGACGCGCTGGCCGGGACCTGGCCGTGGGTGGTGCGGGGGGCGGCGGTGAGTTCCGCGCTGTTCCTGCTCTGGCGGTCGCAGCGGAGGCGGTAGCGGGACCCGGCGCGTCCCTCCGCGACCCCGGCCGGGCACAATGGCGGCCATGCCTGCCGTGTCCTCTGCGTATGCGCCCACCGTCGGCTTCGACCTCGACATGACGCTCATCGACTCGCGGCCCGGCATCCGGGCCTGCTATCTCGCGCTGTCGGAGCGGACCGGGGTGTTTGTGGACGCCGACCTCGCGGTGACGCGGCTCGGCCCGCCGCTCGCCCAGGAGCTGGTGAACTGGTTCCCGGCCGCCGACGTCCCGGCCGTGGCCGACCTGTACCGGGCGATGTACCCCGAGTACGCCATCGACCCCACCCTCGCCCTGCCCGGCGCCCGCGAGGCCGTCGCCGCCGTCCGCGCCGCCGGGGGCCGCACCCTGGTGGTCACCGCCAAGTACGAGCCCAACGCCAAGCTCCACCTCGCCCACCTCGGCATCGAACCCGACGTCGTGGTCGGCGACCTCTGGGCCGAGGACAAGGCCCGGGCCCTCCGCGAACACGGCGCGCACGTCTACGTGGGCGACCACACCGGCGACATCCGGGGAGCCCGCGCCGCCGACGCCCTGTCGGTGGCGGTGGCGACGGGCCCGTGCGGCGAGGAGGAACTCCGCGAAGCGGGCGCCGACGTGGTCCTCACAGACCTGACGGCCTTCCCCGCCTGGCTGACCACCCACGTGACGTCTGTCCAGGGCCACTAATCGGGACTACGCCGGCCGTGCCGACCTCCTGGGGGCGCGGGGAACTGCGCGACCAGCCACGACGAACCGCACGCCGAAAGACAACCGACGCACCCTGACCACGCCCAACCTCAGCGGCCGGCGCCCCGCGCCTGGCGCCGACCCGCCGCCACCGAGCGGAGCACTCCCGCCCCGGCCACGAGGAACCCGACCGCCATCAGCATGCTCAGGCCGAACATGTAGGTCGGGAACGGATGGCTGCCGAGGAAGAGCGGGGCCACCGTGACAAGCGTGGCCACGGCGCCGAGAAAGAAGATGACGACGCCGGCGCGGATCAGTCCGTCACCGGGCCCGGCGGAATTCGTTTGGGTTTTGTCACGCACCGGACCAGGGTAGTTCCCAGCGCGAGAGAACAACCGGGGAGCACCTTGTCACCCGCCCGAAGACCATTAGCCTTGGTGTCGGCGGGTCATGGTCGACCCGCCACAGTGCTACACCGAGCCCTTTCCCAGCTTTTCCCGACGAGTACGAGGACGAGGACAGACGTGCCCACCGGCAAGGTCAAGTGGTTCAACAGCGAGAAGGGCTTCGGCTTCCTCTCCCGCGACGACGGCGGCGACGTCTTCGTCCATTCCTCGGTCCTGCCCGCCGGAGTCGAGGCGCTCAAGCCGGGACAGCGCGTGGAGTTCGGCGTCGTGGCCGGCCAGCGCGGTGACCAGGCGCTCTCCGTGACCGTGCTCGACCCGACCCCGTCCGTGGCCGCCGCCCAGCGCAAGAAGCCGGACGAGCTGGCCTCCATCGTGCAGGACCTCACGACCCTGCTGGAGAACATCACGCCGATGCTGGAGAAGGGCCGCTACCCCGAGCGCACCTCGGGGAAGAAGATCGCCGGTCTCCTGCGCGCCGTGGCGGACCAGCTCGACGTCTGACCAGCCCCTCAGGGGAACGCCAGCGCCTCGGGGCCGAGGGCCGGTACGAGGCCCTCGGCCGCCGCACGCGTCAGCAGGCCCCGGATCGCCGCGTACCCGTCCTCGCCGAGGTCGGCGGTGAACTCGTTGACGTACAGCCCGATGTGCTGGTCGGCGACGGCCGGGTCCATCTCCTGGGCGTGTTCCATGACGTAGCCGCGCGACGCCTCCGGGTCGTCCCAGGCGGCCCGGACCGAGGCGCGGAAGGCGTCCGCGAGCCGCTGGAGCGTTTCGGCGCCCAGCGACCGCTTGGCGATGATCGCGCCGAGCGGGATCGGCAGCCCCGTGGTCCGCTCCCAGTGCTCGCCCATGTCCGCGAGCTTGTGCAGCCCGTACTGCTGGTAGGTGAAGCGGGCCTCGTGGATGACGAGCCCGGCGTCCACCTTGCCGTCCCGCACGGCCGGCATGATCTCGTGGAACGGCATCACCACGATCTCCCCGACCCCGTCCGGGAGGGTGTCCGCGGCCCAGAGGCGGAACAGCAGGTACGCCGTCGAGCGCTCGCTCGGCACGGCCACCGTGCGCCCCGTCAGGTCGGCGTCCGCCTCCCGCGTCAGCACCAGCGGCCCGCAGCCCCGGCCCAGCGCGCCGCCGCAGGGCAGCAGGGCGTACTCGTCCAGGACGTACGGCAGCACGGCGTACGACACCTTCAGCACGTCGAACTCGCCGCGCTCTGCCATGCCGTTGGTGATGTCGATGTCCGCGAAGGTCACGTCCAGCGCGGGGGCGCCGGGGACGCGGCCGTGCGCGACAGCGTCGAAGACGAAGGTGTCGTTGGGGCAGGGCGAGTACGCGATCTGCAGGGGCTCAGTCGTCATGCGTGTTCCAACTCTCCAGTGCGGGCGCGAGCTTCCCGAAGGCCCCGGCGAGGGCGGCGAGCGCGTCGCCGATGCGCCAGGCGGCGCGGTCGCGGGGGCCGACCGGGTTGGACACCGCGCGGATCTCCAGCACCGGCACGCCGTGCGCGGCGGCCGCCTCGGCGACCCCGAAGCCCTCCATGCCCTCGGCCAGCGCGCCGGGGTGACGCTCGCGCAGGGCGGCGGCGCGGGTGGCGGTACCGGTCACGGTGGAGACGGTCAGTACGGTGCCGGGGCGGGCGCCGGTAGCCTCGACGACTCCCCGTACGAGTGAATTCGGTGGCAGATGGGTGACGGTGCCGAAGCCGAGGTCGGTGACCGGCAGGAAGCCGTCCGGGGTCTCGGCGCCGAGGTCCGCCGCGGTGATCGCGTCGGCGACGACCAGCGAGCCGACGGGGGCCTCCGGCAGGAAGCCGCCCCCGATCCCGGCCGAGACGACCAGACCGTAGGGGGTGCCCGTGAGGGCGGCGGCGGTCAGGGCGGTGGCGGTGGAGGCGGCGGCGAGGGCGGGGCCCACACCGGCGGCCAGCAGGTCGTGGCCGCCGTCCGTGCGCAGCAGCGTCGCGCCGGGCAGCCGTACCTCTTCGGCCGCGCCCGGAAACGCCCGTGCCACCGCGTCCCGTTCGGCCGGGACGGCGGTGGCGACGAGGACGCGCGTACGGGCGTTCACGGGACCGGGAGCCTCCGTCAGGAGGTCGCCTTCTTGAGCTTGTAGCTCCACAGGCCCTTGGCCGACGAACCGGTGCCCATCTGGACGGACAGCGTGTTGGTGTTGCCCTGGGTGCCGTACTGCGCGTTGAAGAACGCGCTGCCGGGGATGGTGCTGTACGTCTTCTTGCTGACGTCGGTGAACTGGCGGCCGTTGACCAGCAGCACCCAGCCCGCGTCCGCGATCTTCGGGTCGACGCCGACGCGAACGGTGTCGCCGTCCGGGTCCACCGTGATCGTCTTCTCGTCGCCGGCCTTCTTCGCGCACTCCGCGAGGGACTTGGCGGTCAGCGTCTTGTCGCCGTTGTAGCAGAGCGCCTCGGAACTGACCGAGCTGTCCCCGACGGTGACCGTGGAGACGGGCGTCGGCTTGTCACAGGCCGAGAGAACGAGCAGTCCGGCGGAAACGGCACCGGCGGCGGCGAGCGCCCGGCGGCGTCGCGGGGCGGATTGCAGCGAGGTCATGCCCGAAGGCTATCGGGCACACCTCGCGGGGCGTCCACGTGGGGTACGACACGTCCGCTCCGTCAGGCCACCCGTGGCCGCGTCCGGCCTCCGTGCCGCGCTGCCGCGAGCAGCCCCCGCAGGGTCGTCAGCCAGCCCAGGGCCACCAGGGCGGCGGCCACCGCCAGGCCGAGGGTGCCGTTGAGGGGCATGACGATGCCCACCGCCCCGCCGAAGACCCAGGCCATCTGGAGGATGGTCTCGGAGCGGGCGAAGGCGGAGGTGCGGACGGCTTCGGGGACGTCGCGCTGGATGAGGGCGTCCAGCGAGAGCTTGCCGAGAGCCTGGGCGAAGCCGGCGACGGCGGCGAGGCAGGCCACCAGGACGGTGCCGAAGAACACCGCGGCCACGACGGCGGCGCCGAGGGCGACGGCGACCACCGTCACGATGATGATCTCGGGCGCCTTGGAGCGCAGCCACGCCCCCACCGCCGTACCCAGCGCGTTGCCCGCGCCCGCCGCCACGCCGACGATGCCCAGCGAGACGGCCGCGCTCTGTCCGGCCAGCGGGTGCTCGCGCAGCAGGAACGCCAGGAAGAAGATCAGGAACCCGGAGAGGCAGCGCAGCGCCGCGTTGGCGCCCAGCGCGTGGGTCACGGCGGGACCGACCGTCCGCAGCCCGGGTCGCTTGGCCAGTTGGCGACGTTGCGGCCCGTGCAGATGCCGTTCGTCCGCCGCGAGCAGCGCCACGTCCTCGCCCTTGGCCGAGTCCACCGTGCGGGGCAGCGAGAAGGACAGGAACGTACCGGCCACGAAGATCACAAAAGCCCCGTACAGCGGCCAGGGGGGCCCGGCCATCTGGAGCCCCGCTCCGATCGGCGCCGCCACCCCGGTGGCCAGCAGCCCCGCCAGCGTGACCCGTGAGTTGGCCTTGACCAGGGAGAACGCGGGCGGCAGCAGCCGGGGCACGACCGCGCTGCGCACCACCCCGTAGGCCTTGGACGCCACCAGCACCCCGAGCGCGGCCGGATACAGCTCGAGGCCGCCGCTCGCCACCGCGCCCGACAGCACCAGCGCCAGCAGCGCGCGGGCCAGCATCGCGCCGGCCATCGCGGCCCGCCGCCCGTGCGGGAGCCGGTCCAGCAGCGGGCCGATGACGGGGGCGAGGACGGTGAAGGGCGCCATCGTGATGGCGAGATAGAGCGCGACCCGGCCACGGGCCTCGTCGGTCGGCACCGAGAAGAAGACCGTGGAGGCCAGCGCCACGGTGATCAGGACGTCCCCGGCACCGTTCACCGCGTGCAGCTCGATCAGCTTGCCGAGCCCCGACTCGCCCGCACCGTGGGCGTGCGTGACCTTCCGGATGCCGCGCGCCGTGCCGGTCACCGGCAGGTGCAGGGCACGGCCGACGGAGCGGACGACACCGCCGACGCGGCCCGAACCGCCGCCACCGCGCCCCCTGTCCGTGGCTGCCACGTGCTTCATAGTGCCCCGAGTGGCCGTCCGATAGGCGGTTTGCGGCCATGCGAGTCGACCCGGACCCGTGAAGATCCACCTGTCCGGAACCCGCCGGGTGGCCGCGGACTGTCCCCCACCATGGGCGACGGGGTAGCGTGCGTATCTCAGCCATAACGCAGAATGGATGGCAGAGGTGCGCCCGCGCGTGATCGGACGCGGACGTCGATGCGGCCCACAGGTCCGCTCCGTCCGCTTCACCGCCGGAGTGCATCCGCACTCGTAGACGGCGTAGGAGAGAAGCGATACCTGTGAGCGCAGCGACCACGCGAAGCCGCACCCCTGACCGCCTGTGCGCCGAGGCGATCGACCTCGCGCGCACCGCAGCGGAGGAAGCGGCCGCTCCCGGTGTCGTCGGGGAACACATCGGCGTGGTGTCGGAGGGTGACCGCGTGGTCACCCACTTCTTCGAGTGCAAGGAACCGGGCTACCGGGGCTGGCGCTGGGCCGCCACCGTGGCCCGCGCCTCCCGTGCCAAGATCGTCACCCTGGACGAGGTCGTGCTGCTGCCCGGCCGCGACGCCCTCCTCGCCCCCGAGTGGGTGCCGTGGAGCGAGCGGCTGCGTCCCGGCGACCTGGGCCCCGGCGACCTCCTGCCCACCGACGAGGAGGACCTGCGCCTGGAGCCCGGCTTCTCCGGCGAGGAGGAGCCGCCGCCGAACTCCGCGCTGGCCGAGGGCCTGAGCGAGGTGGCCGAGCGCGAGGACGCCGAGGTCGTCCCGGGCAGCCCCGCCGTCCAGGCCGGCCCGCCCGCGCGTGGCTCGATCACCTCGGTCGCCGAGGAACTGGGCATGCGCCGCGCCCGCGTGCTGTCCCGCTACGGCCTGCATGTCGCCGCCGACCGCTGGGAGGAGGCGTTCGGTTCGAAGACCGCCATGGCCCAGGCCGCCCCCGCCACCTGCGCGACGTGCGGTTTCCTCGTCCCGCTCGGCGGCTCGCTGGGCCAGGCGTTCGGTATCTGCGGCAACGAGTTCTCCCCGGCCGACGGCCGCGTGGTCTCCCTCTCCTACGGCTGCGGCGCCCACTCCGAGGCCGCCGTCATGCCGACCCCGCCCCGCCCGCCGCTGCCCGTGGTGGACGAGACCCGGCTCGACCCGTTCCCGCTCCGCCCGGCCGCCGACTCCGGCTCGGTTCCGGCCGAGGGCGACGACGAAGCGGCGGAACTGGGCCACTCGTAGCGCACCCCGCCGCGCGTACGCGCGAAGGACGGACCGTCAGGTCGCTGTACCTTCAAACTCACGTCGATGATGGAGAGTGAACGTGAGCAAGTACGTGCGGCCGGCGGCCGAGGGCGCCGACCCCTTCGGCACCGCCCGTCTCCGCCGCGGTGTCCTCGACGCCTGGGCCACCAGCCCCGCCCGCTTCCGTGAGGACGCCAACGCCGAGGAGGACCTCGTCCTCGGCGGCTACCGCGACCGGCTCGTGGTGGAGCTGGCCCAGAACGCCGCCGACGCCGCCGCCCGGGCGGACACGCCCGGACGGCTCCGGCTCACCCTCCGCGACGGCGTGCTGATCGCGGCCAACACCGGTGCGCCCCTGGACGCCGCCGGAGTCGAGTCGCTGTCCACCCTGCGCGCCTCCGCCAAGCGGGAGCGGTACGACGAGCACGCCACCGTCGGCCGGTTCGGCGTCGGCTTCGCCGCCGTGCTCTCCGTGACCGACGAACCCGCGCTGGTCGGCCGGCACGGCGGGGTCCGCTGGTCGCTGGCCGAGGCCCGCGAGCTGACCGCGGAGACCTCCCGGCACAGCCCCGGCCTCGGCGACGAGGTGCGCCGCCGCGACGGCCACGTCCCGCTGCTCAGGCTGCCGTTCGCCGCCGAGGGCACCGCGCCGGACCCGTACGACACGGCCGTCATCCTGCCGCTGCGCGACGCGGCCGCCGCCTCCCTGGCCGAGCGGCTGCTCGACGCCGTGGACGACTCCCTGCTGCTGGCCCTGCCCGGCCTGGAAGAGGTCGTCATCGAGGTGGAGGGACGCGAGCCGCGCATCCTGCGCCGCCGTACCGAGGACGCCGTCACCGTCGTGGACGACTCCCGCGACGGCACCACCCGGTGGCGCACCGTCGCCGCCCACGGCCCGCTCGACGCCGCCCTCCTCGCGGACCGCCCGGTCGAGGAACGGCTGCGCCCGCACTGGTCGGTCACCTGGGCCGTGCCCGAGGACGGCGAGGGCCGCCCGGTACGCCCCCGC
>NZ_MUNH01000314.1:0-4928 GCF_002154615.1 Streptomyces recifensis | reverse complement strand
CTGGGGGCGGAGCCCCCAGGGACGGCGCGTCGGCCGACAGGTACAGGACCCGTCGGCCGACGCACAGCGTGGCGTTACGCTCGCGGCTTCTCGCGCATCTCGTACGTCGCGATGACGTCGTCGACCTTGATGTCGTTGAAGTTTCCGAGGTTGATACCACCCTCGAAGCCTTCGCGGATCTCGGTGACGTCGTCCTTGAAGCGACGCAGACCGGAGATGTTGAGGTTCTCCGCGATGACCTTGCCGTCGCGGAGGAGGCGCGCCTTGGTGTTGCGCTTGACCTCGCCCGACCGGACCAGGACACCGGCGATGTTGCCCAGCTTGGACGACTTGAAGACCTCGCGGATCTCCGCCGTGCCGAGCTCGACCTCCTCGTACTCCGGCTTGAGCATGCCCTTGAGGGCCGCCTCGATCTCCTCGATGGCCTGGTAGATCACCGAGTAGTACCGGACGTCGACACCCTCGCGCTCCGCCATCTGCGCCGCGCGGCCCGCGGCGCGGACGTTGAAGCCGATGACGATGGCGTCGGAGCCGGTCGCCAGGTTGATGTCGGACTCGGTGACCGCACCCACACCGCGGTGCAGGATGCGGATGTCGACCTCTTCGCCGACGTCGAGCTGGAGCAGCGAGGACTCGAGAGCCTCCACCGAACCGGACGCGTCGCCCTTGATGATGAGGTTGAGTTCCTGCACCAGACCGGCCTTGAGGGCCTCGTCCAGGTTCTCCAGGGAGAACCGGACACCGCGCCGGGCGAAGTTGGCGTTGCGCTCGCGCGCCGCCCGCTTCTCCGCGATCTGCCGGGCCGTACGGTCCTCGTCGACGACCAGGAAGTTGTCGCCGGCACCCGGGACGTTGGTGAGACCGAGGACGAGGACCGGGGTCGAGGGACCCGCCTCTTCCACGTTCTCGCCCTTGTCGTCGAGCATCGCGCGGACACGGCCGTACGCGTCGCCGACCACCATGGTGTCGCCGACCCGCAGGGTGCCTCGCTGGACCAGGACGGTCGCGACGGCACCGCGGCCGCGGTCGAGGTGGGACTCGATCGCGATGCCCTGCGCGTCCTGGTCCGGGTTGGCCCGCAGGTCGAGCGAGGCGTCCGCGGTCAGGACCACGGCCTCGAGCAGGCTCTCGATGTTGAGGCCCTGCTTGGCGGAGATGTCGACGAACATGGTGTCGCCGCCGTACTCCTCGGCCACCAGACCGTACTCGGTCAGCTGACCGCGCACCTTGGTCGGGTCGGCACCCTCGACGTCGATCTTGTTGACCGCGACCACGATCGGCACATCGGCCGCCTTGGCGTGGTTCAGCGCCTCGACCGTCTGCGGCATGACGCCGTCGTTGGCCGCGACCACCAGGATGGCGATGTCGGTCGACTTCGCACCACGGGCACGCATGGCGGTGAACGCCTCGTGACCCGGGGTGTCGATGAAGGTGATCTTGCGCTCTTCGTCGTTGACCTCGGTCGTGACCTGGTACGCACCGATGTGCTGCGTGATACCGCCGGCCTCGCCCGCGACGACGTTCGTCTTGCGGATGGTGTCCAGCAGTCGGGTCTTACCGTGGTCGACGTGACCCATGACGGTCACGACCGGCGGACGCGCGACGAGGAACTCCTCGCCACCCTCGTCCTCGCCGAACTCGATGTCGAAGGACTCGAGCAGCTCGCGGTCCTCCTCCTCCGGGCTGACGATCTCGATGACGTAGTTCATCTCGCCGGCGAGGAGCTGCAGCGTCTCGTCGGAGACGGACTGCGTGGCAGTGACCATCTCGCCGAGGTTCATCATCACGGCGACGAGCGACGCCGGATTGGCGTTGATCTTCTCCGCGAAGTCGGTGAGGGACGCACCGCGCGACAGGCGGACGGTCTGTCCGTTGCCGCGAGGCAGCATCACGCCGCCGACCGACGGGGCCTGCATGGCCTCGTACTCCTGGCGCCTCTGACGCTTCGACTTGCGACCGCGACGCGCGGGACCGCCGGGACGGCCGAAGGCGCCCTGCGTGCCACCACGGCCACCCGGACCACCGGGACGACCGCCGAAGCCGGGACGGCCACCGCCGCCACCGCCGGGACGGCCGGCGAAGCCGCCGCCACCGCCACCACCGGGACCGCCGGGACGGCCGGCGAAGCCGCCGCCACCGCCACCCGGACGACCGGCGAAGCCGCCGCCACCCGGACGACCGCCGCCGCCACCGGGACGACCGCCGGCACCGGGACCGCGGCCACCGGGGCCACCGCCGCCGGGACGCGGGCCCGCGGCGGGACGCTGCGGCATCATGCCGGGGTTCGGACGCGGACCGGCCGGGCCGGGACGCGGGCCGCCCTGCGGGCGGGGCATGCCGGCGGGCGACGGACCGGGACGGCCCGGAGCCTGCGGACGGGGACCGCCGCCCTGAGCGCCCGGACCCTGCGGACGGGGACCGGCGCCGGGGGCACCGGGACCGCCGGCGGGACGGGGGCCGCCCTGCGGACGGGGCGCCTGCGGGCGCGCCATGCCGGTGGAGCCACCGGAGGTGAAGGGGTTGTTGCCCGGACGGGGACCGGCCGGACGGGCGCCGGGACGCTGGCCCTGGCCACCGGGACGCGGGGCGCCCTGGCCGGGACGGCCCGACTGGCCCTGACCGCCCTGGCCGGGAGCGGCCGGACGGGCGCCACCGGGCTTGGGGGCGCCGGGACGGGCGCCGCCGGGACGCGGGGCCTGCGTGGCGGGACCCTGCGCGGCGGGGGCCTGCGGAGCCTGGGCGGCCGGCGGAGCGGTGAACTCCGGGGCGGCCGGGGCCGGGCGCGGCGCGGGCTTGGGACCCGGCACCGGACGCGGGCCGGGAGCGGCCGGCGCGGGAGCCGAGGAAGCCGCCGGGGCAGCGGGCTGCTGCGCGGCGGGCTTGGGGGCGCCCGGCTTCGGGGCAGCCGGACGGGCCGACTGCGCCGGGGAGGGCGCGCCGGGCTTGGGGGTTGCCTTGCGCGGGGCGGGCTTGCCGGCGGACTTGCCGTTGCCACCGCCCTGGAAGGCGTCGGTCAGCTTGCGTACGACAGGCGCTTCGATCGTCGAAGACGCCGAACGGACGAATTCACCGAGTTCCTGGAGCTTGGCCATGACGACCTTGCTCTCGACACCGAACTCCTTGGCGAGTTCGTATACCCGGACCTTAGCCACTTCGCTCCTTTGAGGTCCGGGTGATGCCGGACCGTCGCTAGTTCATGGGCGTACTCATCGCGTACTCATCGAGTGCTCATCGCAATCTCGACCTGCTTTCGACTCGCGAGGTACCAGGCCGCCGCGGTGTTCCGGGCGGCACTTCTTACGGTGTTGCCTGCTCGGCAACTGTTGTCTGCTCGACGTATCGGCGCAACGCGTTTGTGTCGAGCGCTCGCGGGGCGCGCAGTGCCCGCGTGAACGCCCGGCGGCGAACCGCCTGGTCCAGACAGACCGGAGCCGGGTGTACATAAGCACCCCGGCCGGGCAGCGTACCGCGAGGATCGGGGACGCAGGCGTCCTCGATCATCACGATCCGCAGTAGATCGTTCTTGGCCGCCCGCTTCCGGCACCCCACACAGGTGCGTTCAGGGCATGCTCGGGTGTGCGTCCGGCCAGACACGGTTAAGTCTACCTCCCCGTACCGACCTCACCCCTTTGGGGCAGAGATCGAACAGTTGCAGTGTGGTGAACGGTCGCGATCCGGTCGGGATCTGTCCTGATCTTTTCGGTGATCAGGACAGGTCCCGGACCGGATCGGGTCGGCGGACGGGCCGAGCTAGTCGGTGACCTGCTCGGTGTCCGGCCGGATGTCGATGCGCCAGCCGGTGAGGCGGGCGGCGAGCCGGGCGTTCTGGCCCTCCTTGCCGATCGCCAGCGAGAGCTGGTAGTCCGGCACAGTGACCCGCGCGGAGCGGGCGGCGAGGTCCACGACCTCGACCTTGCTCACCCGAGCGGGTGACAGGGCGTTCGCCACCATCTCGGCCGGGTCGTCCGACCAGTCGACGATGTCGATCTTCTCGCCGTTCAGCTCGCCCATCACGTTGCGCACCCGGCCGCCCATCGGGCCGATGCAGGCGCCCTTGGCGTTCAGGCCCGAACGGGTGGACCGTACGGCGATCTTGGTGCGGTGGCCGGCCTCGCGGGCGATGGCGGCGATCTCCACCGAGCCGTCCGCGATCTCCGGCACCTCCAGGGAGAAGAGCTTCTTCACCAGGTTGGGGTGGGTGCGCGAGAGGGTGACCGAGGGGCCGCGCACACCCTTGGCGACGCGGACCACGTAGGAACGCAGCCGCATGCCGTGCTGGTAGGTCTCGCCGGGGACCTGCTCCTGCACCGGCAGGATGGCCTCCAGCTTGCCGATGTCCACCAGCACGTTCTTCGGGTCGCGGCCCTGCTGGACCACACCGGTGACGATGTCGCCCTCCCGGCCGGCGTACTCGCCGAGGGTGGCGTCGTCCTCCGCGTCGCGCAGCCGCTGCAGGATGACCTGCTTGGCGGTGGTGGCGGCGATCCGGCCGAAGCCGGAGGGGGTGTCGTCGAACTCGCGGCGCTCCTGCCCCTCCTCGACGTCCTCCGGGTCCTCCTTCGCCCACACGGTCACGTGACCGCTCTGGCGGTTCAGCTCCACGCGCGCGTGGCGGCGGCTGCCCTCGGTGCGGTGGTACGCGATGAGGAGGGCCGACTCGATCGCCTCGACCAGCAGGTCGAAGGAGATCTCCTTCTCCCTGACCAAGCCCCGCAGGGCGCTCATGTCGATGTCCACGGCTACGCCTCCTCCTCTTCCTTCATGTCCTTCTTGTCCTTGCGGTTGAACTCGACCTGCACCCGCGCCCTGGCGATCTCCGGGAAGGCGAGCCGGCGGTTGGTGGCCTTGCGGCCCTTCACCCCGGGGACCTCCAGGTCCACGCCCTCGTCGTCCGTGCCCAGGATGCGCGCGACCACTTCGGCGCCGTC
>NZ_MUNH01000313.1:0-2635 GCF_002154615.1 Streptomyces recifensis | reverse complement strand
GCTGCGGGCGCTGCTGGAGGCGGACGTGGCCTTCCACTCGCGCCGTCTCGCCGAGGTCGGCCTCGGCACCCTGCTGCCCGAGCTGGACCCCCGGCTGAGCTGGGACGGCCGCACGCTGACCCTGCCGGGCGGGGTGTACGAGCGCCGGCTCGGCGGGCGGGGCCTGGTGCTGATGCCGAGCGTGTTCTGCTGGCCGGACGTGATCACCGGCTTCGACCCGCCGTGGCAGCCGGCCCTCGTCTATCCGGCGCGCGGTGTCGGCGGCCTGTGGGCCGAGCCGGGCACCCGCACCCCGGCGGCGCTGGTGCGGCTGCTGGGCCGCAACCGCGCGGCCGTGCTGGCGGCCCTGGACGACCCGGCGTCCACCACCGCCCTGGCCCACCGCCTCGGCCTCGCCGCGTCCTCTGTCTCGTCCCACCTGTCGGTCCTGCGCGACAGCGGCCTGCTGACGTCCCGCCGGTACGGGCACCAGGTGCTGTACGAACGGACCCCGCTGGGGATGGCGCTGGCCGCAGGAGGCTGACGGAACGCCGTCCGGCGGCCGGGACACGCCGGTGAGCCCGAGCGGGGTACGGACGCGCCGCCGGGCGGCGGCGCGAGGTGCCGGGCCGGTTCTGTCCGACAATGCGTGTCGTGGCCCGAAGGGCAGACGCGGATTGTCGGACAGGATCTAGGAGCCCAAGTGGCGCTCGACGGTCTCCACCTTGGAGGTGAGGCCGTCGGTGACGCCGGGTCGGATGTCGGCCTTGAGGACCAGGGAGACGCGGGGCGCGCGGGCCTCGACGGCGGCGACGGCGCGCCTGACGACGTCCATGACCTCGTCCCACTCACCCTCGACCGAGGTGAACATGGCGTCGGTGCGGTTCGGCAGCCCGGACTCGCGGACCACGCGGACGGCGTCGGCGACGTACTCGCCCACGTCCTCGCCGACGCCGAGGGGCGTCACGGAGAAGGCGACGATCATGCGTTCACGGTTCCTTCCTCGCGGGCGCGGGCCGCGATGACGGCGTTCTCGGACTCCCGGCGCAGCTTGCGCTCGGCGAAGAAGCCGCCGGTGGGCAGCACCGAGAGGACGAAGTAGAGGGCGGCGGTGCCGAAGCTCCACTTGGTCCGGTTCCAGGCGTCCAGCCAGAAAAGCACGTACAGGACGAAGAGCACGCCGTGGATCGCGCCCATCACGGGCACCGCGTCGAAGTCCGTGGTCCGCTTCAGCACCGAGCACACCAGCAGGACGAGGAAGGACACGGCCTCCGGCGCCGAGACCAGGCGGAGGCGGCGGAGGGCGGATGCGGTCTTGAGGTCCACGGGTCACCTTCGGGGGAACGTATACGGGGCGCGGGGTCCGGCCGATGGAGGGCCGACTCGTGATCCGCTTTGTGAACGGAAGCACAAGCGTCCTCCCATTGTGGCAAACGGCGCTCCTAGGGGTGTGCTCAGGGTCGTTCTCCACCCGGGGGCCCTGTTCTCTCCACCCGGCCGCCCGCTACTTTCGCGGTGTGGCGATGTTCCGACTGCAGGGAAGCAAGGTCCTCGCCGTCGATGTGACCGGGGACGCCGTGAAGGCGAAGAACGGCTCGATGGTCGCGTACGACGGGCAGATGGCCTTCAAGAAGCTGAGCGGCGGCGGTGAGGGGCTGCGCGGGATGGTGACGCGGCGGCTCACCGGCGAGCAGATGACGGTGATGGAGGTGAGAGGACAGGGGACCTGCTGGTTCGCGGACCGGGCGTCCGAGATCAATCTCGTCGCCCTGCGCGGCGACACGCTCTACGTGGAGTCGAGCAACCTGCTGGCGACCGACGCGGGCCTGCGCACGGGCACCGCCTTCACCGGGCTGCGCGGCGCCTCGCAGGGCAACGGGCTGTTCACCACGACCGTGGAGGGCACCGGGCAGGCCGCGATCCTGTCCGACGGTCCGGCGGTGGTGCTCCGGGTCAGCCCGCAGTACCCGCTGACCGTCGATCCGGGCGCCTACATCGCGCACCAGGGGAACGTACGGCAGTCCTTCCAGTCCGGCGTCACCTTCCGCACCCTGATGGGTGAGGGCGGCGGGGAGGCGTTCCAGATCCGCTTCGAGGGCGACGGGCTGGTCTATGTCCAGCCCAGCGAGCGGAACACGATCGCGGGGGATCTGTGAGATGAGCTTCCGGGAGATCAACTCAAAGATGGTCGAGGCCCGGCTGGCGCCGGGGCAGCGGCTGTTCAGTCAGCGCGGGGCGATGCTGGCGTACACCGGCGAGGTGTCCTTCACCCCGAACATGCAGAGCGGGCAGGGCGGGGTGATGTCGATGCTCGGGCGCCGGGTCGCCGGGGAGGCGGCTCCGCTGATGACGGTGGAGGGCAGCGGCACGGTCCTGTTCGGACACGGCGGCCATCACGTCCACGTCATCACCCTCGCCGGCGACACCCTGTACGTGGAGGCCGACCGGCTGCTCGCCTTCGAGGGCTCGCTGCGGCAGGGCACGATGTTCCTCGGCTCGCAGGGCGGGGTGATGGGCCTGGTGCGCGGCCAGGCGACCGGGCAGGGACTGTTCACCACCACCCTCCAGGGGCATGGCGCGGTCGCGGTGATGGCGCACGGCGGGGTCTTCGAGCTGCCGATCACGCCGCAGCGCCCGGTCCACGTGGACCCCCAGG
>NZ_MUNH01000312.1:0-5034 GCF_002154615.1 Streptomyces recifensis | reverse complement strand
CTCCAGCTCGCGGTACGCCTTCAGGACGGTGTTGGGGTTGATGGCGGTGGACTCCACGACCTCGCGGGCGGTGGGCAGTTGATCGCCGGGGCGCAGCAGTCCGAGCCGGAGGGCCTGTTTGGTCTGCTGGACGATCTGGACGTAGGTGGCGACCCCGCTGTGCCGATCGATGCGGTATTCGACCACGCGCTGAACCACCCTTTCACTAATTGAGTAGTGGAAGGGTGATGCAGAAGAGGGGCGCCCGTCAAATCCGGACGCCCCTCAACTCAGTTGCAGTCAGGAAGGGTTCACGTCTCCGTGCGGTACATCAGGTCCGTCTCGTGGGTGGTGAAGCCCAGGCGCTCGTACACCGACACCGCCGCCTTGTTGTCCGCGTCGACGTAGAGCATCGCGGTGGGCAGGCCGCGCCCGGCCAGGTGGCGCAGGCCGATCGTGGTGAGCGCCTTGCCGAGGCCGCCGCCCTGGCGGCCGGGGCGCACCCCGACCACGTACACCTCGCCGAGGCCCTCCTCGGCGTGCGCCTTGGTCCAGTGGAAGCCGACCAGCTCGCCGTCCTGCTCGGCCAGGAAGAACCCCGCCGGGTCGAACCACGCCTCGCTCTCCCGGTCGTCCAGGTCGCGCCGGGTCAGCGAGCCCTGCTCCGGGTGGTGGGCGAACGCCGCCGCGTTGGCCTCGAGCCACGCCTCCTCGTCCCGGCCCGGCTCGAAGGCCCGTACCGTCACGCCCTGGGGCAGCACCGGGTCGGGCAGCTCCAGGCCGGTCAACGGCCGGCGCATCTGGCGCAGTTCGCGGAACAGGGTCAGGCCGAGCACCTGCGCGAGGTGCCGGGCCGCCGGGTGGCCGCCGTGCGCCCAGACCCGCAGCCGCTTGCCGGAGGCGGCCAGCAGGGCGGTGCCGAGCGCCCGTCCGTGCCCGCGTCCCCGGTGCGAGGGCCGCACGACCAGCTCGGCGGCGGGGGCCTCCACCGGGTCGGTGTCCTCCAGCTGGGCATAGCCGACCAGTTCGTCCCCGGCGTACAGCAGCAGATGGGAGACGCCCGGCCGGGCGCCGCCGCGCAGTTGCAGCCGGCCCTGCTCGGAGACCGGCTGCTGCCCGTCCGCGCGGGCGGCCTCGGCGAGGAGTGCGAGCACGGCCTCGGCCTGACCCGGCGTGAGTGCGGCGTGCGTCTCGATGGAGCGGGCGGGGAAGGACCGTACGGAGTCGTCGCTGCTCATGCGTACGAGGGTACGGCGCGCGCGGCCGGCGCCGGATGCGCGGGAATCCGTTTCCGTCCGGCGGGGTCGAGCGGGGAGAATGCGGGCCATGGGACATCTGGACGTCGCGCATCTCGAGTACTACCTGCCGGACGGGCGGGCGCTGCTCGGTGATGTGTCGTTCCGCGTCGGCGAGGGCTCGGCCGTCGCGCTGGTCGGCCCGAACGGCGCGGGCAAGACGACGCTGCTCAGGATCATCGCGGGCGAACTCGACGCGCACGGCGGCAAGGTGAGCGTCAGCGGCGGACTCGGGGTGATGCCCCAGTTCGTCGGGGGCGTCCGGGACGAGTCGACCGTCCGCGACCTCCTCGTCTCCGTCGCCCCCCAGCGCATCCGCACGGCCGCGAAGGCGGTCGACGAGGCCGAGCACGCGATCATGACCGTGGACGACGAGGCCGCGCAGATGGCGTACGCCCAGGCCCTCTCCGACTGGGCCGAGGCCCAGGGGTACGAGACGGAGACGCTGTGGGACATGTGCACCACGGCGGCCCTCGGCATCCCCTACGACCAGGCCCAGTGGCGCCAGGTGAACACTCTCTCCGGCGGTGAGCAGAAGCGGCTGGTGCTGGAGTACTTCTTCCGGGGCCACGACGAGGTGCTGCTGCTGGACGAGCCGGACAACTACCTGGACGTGCCCGGCAAGCGCTGGCTGGAGGAGCAGATCCGGGCCACCCGCAAGACCGTGCTGTTCATCTCGCACGACCGGGAACTGCTCGCCCGCTGTGCCGAGCGGATCGTCAGCGTGGAACCCGCCGAGGGCGGCGCCGACGTCTGGGTGCACGGCGGCGGCTTCGCCACCTACCACGACGCCCGCCGCGAGCGCTTCGCCCGCTTCGAGGAGCTGCGCAGGCGGTGGGCGGAGAAGCACGCCCAGCTCAAGAAGCTGGTGGTCACCCTCCAGCAGGCGGCCTCGGTCAGCCACGAGATGGCCTCGCGGTACGCGGCCGCGCAGACCCGGCTGCGCAAGTTCGAGGAGGCGGGGCCGCCCCCCGAGCCGCCCAAGGAGCAGGACATCCGGATGCGGCTGCGCGGCGGCCGTACCGGCGTGCGCGCGATCACCTGCGAGGCGCTGGAACTGACCGGGCTGATGAAACCGTTCGACCTGGAGGTCTTCTACGGCGAGCGGGTCGCGGTCCTCGGCTCCAACGGCTCCGGCAAGTCCCACTTCCTGCGCCTGCTGGCCGGGACGGACATCGCGCACACCGGGCTGTGGAAGCTCGGCGCGCGGGTGGTGCCGGGTCACTTCGCGCAGACCCACGCCCACCCCGAGCTGGTCGGCCGCACCCTGCTGGACATCCTGTGGTCCGAGCACTCCCACGCACGCGGCCCGGCCATGTCGATCCTGCGCCGCTACGGCCTGGACCGACAGGCCGAGCAGAACTTCGAGCGGCTCTCCGGCGGCCAGCAGGCCCGGCTCCAGATCCTGCTGCTGGAACTGGCCGGCACCACCGCCCTGCTGCTGGACGAGCCCACCGACAACCTCGACCTGGAGAGCGCCGAGGCACTCCAGGAGGCGCTGGAGGCCTACGAGGGGACCGTGCTGGCCGTCACCCACGACCGCTGGTTCGCCCGCTCCTTCGACCGCTTCCTGGTCTTCGGCTCCGACGGCCGGGTCCGCGAGACCCCGGAGCCGGTGTGGGACGAACGCCGGGTGGAGCGCGCCCGCTAGCCCTCCTCGTGCGTCTCCGGCGGGGGCGTCGGCGCGCCCGGCAGCCGGACGGTGGCGACCGTGCCGCCGTCCGGGGCGCGGCCGAGCGTGACCTCGCCGCCCGCCTGCTGGACCGTACGGGCCACGATGGACAGGCCGAGTCCCGAGCCGGGCAGCGCGCGGGCGCTGGGGGAGCGCCAGAACCGGTCGAAGACGTACGGGAGCTCATCGGCCGGGATGCCCGGACCGTGGTCCCGTACGGTCAGCACGCCGTCGGTCAGCCGGACCTCGACCGTGCCGCCCTCGGGGCTGAACTTCACCGCGTTGTCCAGGATGTTGACCACCGCCCGCTCCAGCGCGGAGGGTTCCGCCCGGACGAACCAGGGCTCCAGGCCGGCCGTGATCGTCAGCTCCGGTCCGCGCAGCCGGGCCCGGCGCAGCGCCTCCTCGACGGTCTCCTGGAAGGAGAACACCTGGACCCGCTCCCCGCGCTGCCCCTCGGCGCGGGACAGTTCCTGCAGGTCCCCGATCAGCGAGGCCAGTTCGGTCATCTGTGCCTTCACCGAGGCCAGCAGCGCCTTGCGGTCGGCGGCCGGGATCGGGCGGCCGGTCTCCTCGCTGCGGGTCAGCAGCTCGATGTTGGTGCGCAGCGAGGTGAGCGGGGTGCGCAGCTCGTGCCCGGCGTCCGCGATCAACTGCTGCTGAAGATCGCGGGACCCGGCCAGCGCGGTCGTCATCGAGTTGAAGGACCGGGAGAGCCGGGCCACCTCGTCGTCGCTGTCGTCGGCCACCGGGATGCGGACGGCCAGGTCCTCGGTGCGGGCCACGTGCTCGACCGCCTCGGTCAGCTTGTCCACCGGCCGCAGCCCGGCCCGCGCCACCGCGAGTCCGGCCACCCCCGCGCCCACCACCCCGATCCCGGAGACGAGCAGCAGGATCAGCGCCAGGTCGCTCAGGGTGCGCTGGGTGTCCTTCAGGGAGAAGGCCACCATCACGGCGACCTCCGGGTACGGCTGCGCCCCCGGAGCCCCGCCGACCGGCACGGCGCTGGTCATGACCCGTACGTCGCGGCCCTTGGAGTCGACGCCGTCGCGCAGGGTGCGCCGGCCGAGGGTGGCGTGCCGGGCGGCGGCCACGTCCGCGGCGGTGGTCCTGACCGTGCCCTCGGAGAACGGGGTGACGCAGGTCTTGCCCTCGGCGGTGACGATCTGGAGGTAGAGGAACGAGGGCGGCCCCTCGTCCGCGCCGGGCGACTGCGGACAGGTCAGCAGCAGCGTGGTCACCTGGTCGGGGCTGAGCGGGCGGCCGAGGCTCTGCAGGCGCTCGTCCATCTCGCCGTACAGCTTGCCCTGCACGATGAACCAGCAGGTGACCGAGACCGCGGCCACCGCGAAGGCGACGGCCGCCGCGACCAGCATCGCGAGCCTCGCCCGGATCGGCAGCGCCCGGTAGCGCCGCATCAGCCTCCTCACTCGGCGCCGCCCTGCCGCAGGACGTACCCGACGCCCCGGACGGTGTGCACGAGCCGGGGCTCGCCGCCCGCCTCGGTCTTGCGGCGCAGGTACATCACGTACACGTCGAGGGAGTTGGAGGAGGGTTCGAAGTCGAAGCCCCACACCGCCTTGAGGATCTGCTCACGGGTGAGCACCTGGCGCGGGTGCGCCATGAACATCTCCAGCAGGGTGAACTCCGTACGGGTCAGCTCCACCGGCCGCTCGCCCCGCCGTACCTCGCGGGTGGCGAGGTCCATCCGCAGGTCGCCGAAGGTGAGCGCCTCGTTCTCGCGGGCCTCGGCGGAGACGCTTCCCGCGTACGAGCTGCGCCGCAGCAGGGCCCTGATGCGGGCGAACAGCTCGTCCAGTTCGAAGGGCTTGACCAGGTAGTCGTCGGCCCCGGCGTNNGTTCCGGATGCGGCGGGCGGCGGTCAGGCCGTCCATCCGGGGCATCTGGATGTCCAGCACGACCAGGTCGGGCCGGTAGTCCCCGGCCTGCTCCAGCGCGTCCGCTCCGTCGACGGCGGCCCGGGTGTCGTACCCCTCGAAGGCGAGGCTGCGTTCCAGGGCCTCGCGTACGGCCGGTTCGTCGTCGACGATCAGGATGCGCTGGGGGTCTCGGTCGCCTTCGGCGGGG
>NZ_MUNH01000311.1:0-2027 GCF_002154615.1 Streptomyces recifensis | reverse complement strand
CTCCCCCACCGCCTTCGGCCACCCCGGTCGAGGCGGCGCCCTCGCCTTCGCCGACCCCGCCTCCGGCGTCTCCTTCGGCTACGTCACCAACGGCTTCCAGGGCGGGGTGACGGCGGACCCGAGGGCCCAGGCACTGGTGCGGGCGGTACGGGGTTCGCTGGGCTGAGCCCGGTCAGACGTGGATGGGGTGCGAGATGCGCCCGGAGTCCGCGTCGATCTCCTCGTGTGCCTTGGCCAGCAGGTTCATGGCCAGTTCGTTCAGGGCGCGGGCGCCGGCGATCTCCTCGCCGACCCTCGGCTGGTTGGAGTCCACCCGGTGCCGGGTGGCGTGCCCGTTCGCCCGCACCTCACTGCCGTCCGCCAGCCGTACCATCGCCACCGCGCGTGTGTGCTGGTCGTCCTCCTCGAACTCCAGCTCGATGTGCCAACCCACGGCGTTGTGCGTCATCCCAACCACCTCCGAAAACCACCGTGCCCCCTGCTTCAAGGGTGCGCCCGCCTCCGGCGAACTTCACGTCGGCGTGTTCCTGCCGGAGGCGTGGCCGGGCCGGGGGGCGCGTCACCGAGGCGGTACCGCGTGACATCCGGGCCACCGGACCCCGTCCGGCCCGGGCACCGCGAGTCGGCGGCATCCGGAGCCCCGGCGGCCGCCGGAGGCTCACTCGGCCGTCTTCTCCTCGAAGCTCGCGAAGTACGCGGCCGCCATGTCCTCGTCCCCGTGGCCCTGGGCGGCCGCGCGGGCGAAGCGGTTGGCGGTGGCTTCGGCGAGGTCGAGGCGGACGCCGCCCCGGTCGGCGGCGGAGGTGATGAGGCGTGCGTCCTTCTCGGCGGTGGTGACGGCGAAGGAGGCCGGGGTGAGCTTGCCCTCCAGGATCAGGGCGGACTTGGCGCGGAGGTAGCCCATGTCCAGCGGGCCGCCCTCGATGAGGTCGAAGAAGGAGCGCGGGTCGACGCCGAGCGCCTGCGCGAGCGCCAGCACCTCTCCCGTGGCCGCGGTGACCGCGAGCACCCAGTTGTTGGCGACCAGCTTGAGCCTGCTCGCGCTGCCCTCCGCCCCGTCCTCGCCGGTCCACACCGTACGGGAGCCGACCGCGTCGAAGACCGGCGCGAGGGTGGCCCGCCCCGCCTCGGGCCCGGCGGCCAGCACGGTGAGCTGACCGTCCTCGGCGGGCTTGCGGGTGCCGAGCACGGGCGCGTCGTAGAACTCCAGCCCGTGCTCGCGGGCGAACGCGGCGAGGCGGCCGGTGAGTTCCGTACCGGCGGTGGTGCTCTGCACCCACAGGGTGCCGGGGCGCAGCGCGGGCGCCGCCTCGCGCATCACGTCCAGCACGGTGTCCCCGTCGTACAGCATGGTCAGCACCACGTCCGCGCCCTCGACCGCCTCGGCGGGGGTGCCGGTGACGCGGACGCCGTCCTCCGCGAGCGGCTCGGCCTTGGCGCGGGTGCGGTTCCAGGCGCGTACGGGGAGCCCGGCGGCGGCGAGGTTGCGGGCCATGGCGGCGCCCATGATGCCGGTGCCCAGCACGGCGACGGTCGGCCGGTCGGTGGCGGTCATACGGTGGCTCTCCTTCTCACAGGATGCGGTCCCACGAGGTGCTGTCGATCATGCCCCTCGCCCCCATCCTGCCCGCAGACCCGGCCCGGACCACCGTGGCACAGCCGGTCCCGCTCCCACCGGTTGAAGAATTCGACGACTTCCCGCGCGGTCGGCTTGCGGGCGGCTCCGGCGGACTCCTCGGCGATGCCGGGGGGGCCGTCGGCTCCCTCGCCGTTCGGCACGCGAGTCACCCCGCGTGCAGCATCAGCCCGATCCCCACCACCAGCAGCCCCGCCGCGGCGATGCGGGGAGCGCCGAAGCGTTCCTTGAAGAAGAGGGCGCCGATGGCCGCGCCGACGATCACGGACGACTCGCGCAGGGCGGCGATCGGGGCGAGCGCGGCACGGGTCTGGGCCCACAGCACCAGGGCGTACGCGGCGACGGACAGGGCGGCGCCGAGGAGGCCCAGGGCGGCGTACGGCCGCAGCAG
>NZ_MUNH01000310.1:0-14829 GCF_002154615.1 Streptomyces recifensis | reverse complement strand
TCACCGCGCGTGGCTGGCTGGCCGGACAACTCAAGCTTCAGCTGGACGGGTTGTGCGGTCGTTACGACCAGCGCTCGCACTTCCTGGACTTCGACGCCTCCGGCTGGGTCCACCCGGAGAAGCCCGGCTGGGAAGAACTGCCCTACTGGCTCCGGGGTTTCGTTCCGCTCGCCATCGCCACCGGGGACGCCGACGCGCTGGGCAGGGCCCGCCGCTGGATCGACGCGGTGCTGGCCACCCAGCAGTCCGACGGGTTCTTCGGCCCGCGCGGCCTGCGCACCTCACTCGACGGCGGCCCCGACTTCTGGCCGTTCCTGCCGCTGCTGATGGCGCTGCGGACCTGGCAGGAGTACACGAGTGACCAGCGGATCATCCCGTTCCTGACCCGCTTCCTGACCTTCATGAACGCCCAGGGCAAGGGCGCCTTCGACCACAGCTGGATCGCCACCCGCTGGGGCGACGGTCTCGATGTCGCGCTGTGGCTGCACGACCGTACCGGCGACGCCTTCCTGCTGGACCTCGCCGACAAGATGCACACCTGGGGCGCCGACTGGACCGGCCCGCTGCCCACCCCGCACAACGTCAACATCGCCCAGGGCTTCAGGGAGCCCGCCCAGTACGCCAGGCGTTCCGGGTCGGCCTCGGACACGGGTGCCACGTACCGCACGTACGACCAAGTGCTCGGTGCCTATGGGCAGTTCCCCGGTGGCGGGTTCGCCGGGGACGAGAATCTGCGGCCCGGTTTCGGGGATCCCCGGCAGGGCTTCGAGACCTGCGGGATCGTGGAGTTCATGGCCAGCCACGAGCTGCTCACGCGGGTCACCGGCGACCCGGTGTGGGCGGACCGCTGCGAGGAGCTGGCCTTCAACATGTTGCCCGCCGCGCTCGATCCGCAGGGCCGCGCGGTGCACTACGTCACCAGCGCGAACAGCGTCGACCTGGACAACGCGGTGAAGACGCAGGGGCAGTTCCAGAACGGCTTCGCCATGCAGTCGTTCCAGCCGGGCGTCGACCAGTACCGCTGCTGTCCGCACAACTACGGAATGGGCTGGCCCTGTTTCACCGAGGAGCTGTGGCTCGCCACCCCGGACCAGGGCCTGGCGGCCGCACTGTACGCCCCCTGCCGGGTGACGGCCACCGTGGCCGGAGGCACGCGGGTCACCGTCACCGAGGAGACCGACTACCCCTTCGGCGAGACGGTCCGGCTGACGCTGTCCACGCCCCGCGCGGTCCGCTTCCCGCTGCGCCTGCGGGTGCCGGGGTGGTGCGCGGACCCGGTGCTCACGGTGAACGGACGGGCGGTGGCCGCGCGTCCGGGCCCCGCGTTCGTCACCGTGGACCGCACCTGGGCGAACGGCGACGTCATCGCCCTGAAGCTCCCCCAGCGCACCACGGTACGCACCTGGGCGGGCGGCAAGGACGCGGTCAGCGTGGCACACGGCCCGCTGACCTACGCGCTGAGGATCGGTGAGCGGTACGTCCGGTACGCGGGCGACGACACCTTCCCCGAGTACGAGGTGCACGCCACCACGCCGTGGAACTACGGGCTGGTGCCGGGCGCGGTGCCGGAGTTCGTCCGGTCGGGGGGCGCGGTCCCGGCCAACCCGTTCACCCTGGAGGGCACGCCCGTACGGCTGACGGCACGGGCGCGCCGTATCGCCGAGTGGGTCGCGGACGACGAGCACGTGGTCGCGCCGCTCCAGCCGAGCCCGGCCCGGTCCGCCTCCCCCGTCGAGACGGTCACCCTGGTCCCGATGGGGGCTGCGCGGCTGCGGATCAGCAGCTTCCCCACCGCCGCGCCGGACGGCCGGCCGTGGACCCCGGAGCCCCCCTTCCGGCGGATACGGAACAAGCACAGCGGCAAGGTTCTCGCCGTGGACAACATGTCCACGGCCAACAGCGCCAGGGTCGTCCAGTACGACGACACGCCGACCGGCGACCACGCCTGGCAGCTGCTCGACCGGGGGGACGGCTGGTTCCTGGTCCGCAACGGTCACAGCGGCAAGGTGCTGGGCGTGGACGGCATGTCGACGGCCGACAGCGCGCTGGTCGTCCAGTACGAGGACAACGGCACGGACGACCATCTGTGGCGGCAACTGGACAGCGGTGACGGCTGGTTCCGGCTCCAGAACAAGCACAGCGGCAAGGTGCTCGGCGTGGACAACATGTCCACGGCCAACAGCGCCCAGGTCGTGCAGTTCGCGGACAACGGCACCGACGACCATCTGTGGCGGATCGGCTAGCCGTCCGGAGTCGTCCCGGTCAGCTCGGCCGGGACGACTCCAGCAGGTCGCACTCGATGAAGGAGGGCGGGCTGGTGCACAGGGCCGCCATGCGCTCGGCGAAGGCACGGGCCTCGGGGTCGTGGCGGCTGCGGCCGGCCGCCTCCAGGGAGGGGAACTCCAGCACCTCGTAGTAGCGGTCGTCCTTGCTCTTGTCCTTGAGGACGGCCTGGTAGGTGGGGCCGTGCTGCATGCCCCCGAAACGCCGGTCGATGTCCATCGCCAGGGTGCGCATCTCGTCGATGCGGTCGGTCTCGAAGGCGATGATCTGCACGAACTTCTCGGCCACGGTTCCTCCAGCCGGCCAGGGCGCCGCCACCGGGGCGGGGCGGCTCAGCACTCAACGAAACACGGCCGGTGACGGTCGGCAATTCGTCGCGGTGCGTTCGCCGTACGCCGCGCCCCGCCGTACCCGGGCATCGGGGCACCCGGAGGGAGGGTGCCCCGATGCCCGGGCTCAGCCGGCCGGCGGGGGCGGTACGGCCGGCGTCCGGCTCAGCTCGGCGGTGAACTGGGCGCCGGTGAGCAGGGCGAGGTTGGAGAGCCAGAGCCAGATCAGGAAGACGACCGAGCCCGCGAGCGATCCGTAGAGTCGGCTGTAGCCGCCCAGTACCGAGGTGTAGAGCGCGAAGCCGCCCGACACCGTGATCCACAGCGTGGCGGCGAGCACTCCGCCGGGCAGGCTGTGGCTGCGCCGCTTGGCCTGCACCGGGCCGGTGCGGAAGACGACCACGATCAGCACGACCGCGAGGACCAGCAGCAGGGGCCAGCGCAGCAGGCGCCACACCCAGGCGACCGTGGCGTCGAGGCCGAAGAAGCGCCCGGCGGTTTCGGCGACCGGCCCGGTGAGCAGCAGCACCAGGGCGCTGACCACGAGCAGGCCGAGCAGTCCCAGCGCGGTGAGCACGATCCGGTGGGCCTTGCGCAGGGGCGAACGGTGGTCCTCGACGCGGTGCATCCGGTGCAGGGCCCTGCGGAAGACCGCCAGATAGCTGGAGGCGGACCAGATGGCGCTTGCCGTCCCGGCGACCAGCAACGGCCAGATCGCGGCATCGGGGCGCAGCATGCGGCCCAGTACGTCGTGGAGTTCGCCGCCGGACTCGGCCGGGGCGTAGGCGGTGACCTGCGTGATGAACCGTTCCGCCGTGCCGGGACTGATCAGCGCGAAGGCGATGACGGTGACCAGCAGGGCGGGCAGCACGGTCAGGATGGCGTAGTAGGTGAGGGCGGCGGCGTCGTCCGAGACGTCGTCCCGCCACATGGACAGCGGCGTGCGGCGCAGCGCCGCGCCCCAGTCGGCGGGGCGGGGGGGGGGGGGGCGTGTGGGGGCGGGGACGTGGGGTTCAGCGGACATGCGGTACCTGGTGGGACCGGGCGCTCAGGCGCACCCGGCCGTGGACGGGACAGGGGGCGGCGGCCGATTCGGCCCGGCCGAGGAGCCGGGCGACGCCGGGCAGCACGGCGTCGGGAGTGGTGTCGGGCTGGAGCCAGAGGTGCAGCCGTACGGTGATCCGGCCGCGTCTGGGGAGGACGCGGGCGCGGCAGCGGGCGACGCCGTCGAGGGCGGCCGCGTCGCGGGCGACGGCCTCCTCGAGGGCGCGGGCGCGCACGGTGGCGCCGGGTGCGGGGAGCGCGATCAGCCGGCGTCCCCCGCCGTGGAGCTGGCGGGCGCACCACAGGGCGCCGAGCGCGGTGGCGGCGACGGAGGCGGCCAGCACGGTGGGCGTCCACCAGCCCCGGCTCCGCAGGTCGAGGACGCGCGCGGGGCTCAGGAAGGTGACGTCGCCGGAGAGTTCCGGCCACCAGGCGGGCATCCGGGCGCCGAGTGCGGGGTCGGCGGTGGCCAGCCAGGTGCCGGCGGCCAGCAGGGCCACCCCGGTGGCGGCGAGGACGCAGCGGTTCAGGGCGGTGCGCATCAGCTCCCTCCGGCGGTCGCCACGGCCCCGAGGGGCGCCGGCGCGGTCTCGGCCGGGGGCGGGGTCCACACCGGCAGGGGGCGTACGGCGACCCGCAGCCGCAGCGGGCGACGCAGTCCGCATTCGGCGAGGGCGCGGCGCGCGGCGTCGGTGATCTGGTCCCGGACGGCCGCGCGGTCCCCGAAGGCGAGGGCGGCACGCACGGTGGCACGGCGGCGCCCGACCCGTACGGCGACGGTGTCCACGCCCTCCGTCCCGGCGGCCGCGTCCCGGAGCAGCGCGGCGACGGTTCCCCGGTCGACGGCGACCCGCGTGGCCGGCACCGGGGAGTGGGCGGTGAGCAGGCCGCGCCGGCCGGGGGTGACGGCGAGGACGATCAGCCAGACGCCGAGCAGGGCGCAGCCGAGGGCGGCGGCCGTGACCGGCGGTTCGCCGGGTCCGTGCACGTACAGCCAGTGCAGGGCGCCGGTGCGCCAGGGGGCGGCCGGGCGGTGCCCGGTGTGCACCAGGATCAGGTCGGTGGCGAGGGCGCCGCAGGTCAGGGTGGCGAGCAGGGTGAGCACGCCGAGGGGCAGCCTGCGCTGCGCCCACCAGCGACGCGGGACCCGGCCGCGGAGGGGCGCGGAAACGGTTTCCGTGGCGCCCTCCGGTGCCGTCGTCCGGTCCGGCGTCAGCGCCGTGACGCCGACGCGGGCCGGGCGTACGTCCAGGCCGGTCAACTCCTCGGTGCGGGCGGTGACATGGTCTTGGACGCGGCGCACGGTGGGGGCGAGCGGCGCCGGGTAGGGCAGGGCGACGTCGACCCCGATCTCGGCCCGGCCGCCGCGTACCTCGGCCGAGGAGCCCGTCGCCCGCGCGGCGCGGCCGGGCAGCGCCTCGGTGACGGCGCGGCCGGCGATCCGGCGGACGGCACGGTCGGAGACCGTGGTGGTGCCGCGCCGGTCGGGGGGAGTCATCGGCGGCCCCGATCGAAGGCGTGCCGCAGGTCCCCGGCGCGTCCGCCCCGGTCGAACCAGTACCCGACGGCGTAGCCCACCGCGCCGAGCGCGGCCACGAGCAGGAACGCGCCGAAGCCGCCGAACCAGCCGGCGAACGCCAGCGCGATGCCGGCGATCAGCCCTACCAGCGCTCTGTCCATCTCTCCGTCCCCTTCTTCCCTGCTCTTCTTCCCCTGCTGCCCTGCTGTGCTCTACCCGTCCGAGCCCGGCCCGGACTCAGGCCACGCGGGAGGTGGTCTCCGGGGCGCCGTCCTCGTCATCGGGCAGGTGGACGTCGTTGATGGTGACGTTGACCTCGACGACCTCGAGGCCGGTGATCCGCTCGACGGCGTCGATGACGTTCTCCCGGACGTCGCGGGCGAGGTCGGCGATGGGGACGCCGTACTCCACGACCAGGTCGAGGTCGATGGCGGTCTGCCGCTCGCCCACCTCGACCTTGACGCCCCGGCCGACGTTGGAACGGCCGCCGGGGACGCGGTCGCGGACGGCGCCGATGGTGCGGGAGAGACCGCCGCCCATGGCGTGCACACCGGGGATCTCGCGCGCCGCCACCCCGGCGACCTTGACGACGACGACGTCGGCGATGGAGGTCCGGCCGCGCGTAGCGGCGGGCTCGTCGGCACCGGTGGCGCCGCCCGCGAGGGCCGTGGTGGCCGGCGGCTGCTTCGTGGTGGGACCCGCGGGGGCGGTGGTGTCGGCGGGCGCGCTCTGAACGCTCATGACCAGGTCCTCTCGATGGGCCGTACTGCTGTTGTCGTCCGTTGGACCCGGCCGGTCCACGAATGTGACGCGGATTCCCGGATTTTCTCCGCTGAAGCCTGTCCGCGCCCCGGTGACGCGCCCCATGACCTGCATCCACCTGGGTTTTCGCGCCTGAAGTACCCGATGAGGGGCACGGCAGGAAAGGGACGCGGCGGAAATCCGCGTCACAAAGCCCCCTTCGAGGTGTCGAAGGGGCAGAACAACGGAGAGGAGCCGCCCGGTGTCGGGGGTCCCCAGACAGATCGCGTATCCGGGACCGGAACGCGCGCCCGACGCCACCCCGCCACGGGAGCCGAGGGAGACACACCCGGACGACGGCCTGCTGACGGTGCGGGCGGCCGAGGGCGACGAGGAGGCGTTCGCGGTGCTGGTGCGCGAACACGCCCCGGCGCTCGTCGGCCTCGCCACCCGGCTGCTGGGCGACCGCGCCGAGGCGGAGGACGCGGTGCAGGACGCCTTCATCAGCGCCTGGCGGCGGCTGCCGGAGTTCCGGCGGCAGTCGTCCTTCGGCACCTGGATGTACCGCATCGTCACCAACCGCTGCCTGAACGTCCTCCGGGCGCGCCGGCCGGTGACATCTCTGGAGGCGGCCGGGGAGTTCGCCGCGCCGGAGCACGACTCCCCCGAGCGGGTCACCGAGGCACGGGACGCGGTGCGCGGGATGCGCCGGGCGCTGGACGACCTCTCGGCGGAGCAGCGGGCCTGCTGGGTATTGCGCGAACTGGACGGGCGTTCCTACGAGTTCATCGCGGAGACGGTCGGCATCAGCCAGGAGGCGGTGCGCGCCCGCGTCTTCCGCGCACGACGCTGTCTGACACGAGCACTGGGGGCCTGGCGATGACCACGCACACCGATCCGCCCGACCGGTACACCGGGCCCGACGGCGACGACGAACGGCTCGCCTGCGGGCGGCTGCTGTCCGGCGTCTGGGACGGCTGGGAACAGGCCGACCCCGACCCGCACCGCGCCACCTGCCCGTACTGCAAGGACGCCGTGCGGGAACTGACGCTGCTGGAGTCGACCGTACGGGAGCTGCGCGAGGCGACCACCCCGGGCGAGACCGGCTACGACCCCTCCGCGCTGACCCGGCGGGTGATGGACGTGGTCCGGATGGAGCTGCGGCCAGGCCGGCCGGTGCCGCTCGGGGACGACGACGAGGACCTGTGGGTGATGGAGGCGGTCGCCGCGCGCACCCTGCGGGCCGCCGCCGAGACCGTCACCGGGGTCCGCGCGGGTTCCTGCCGGATCACCCCGCCGGACACGGGCCGGGGCGAGGTGACGGTGCGCCTGGAGGTGCACGCCCCGCTGGGCGTGCCGCTGGAGGAGGCGGCCGAGGAGGTGCGGCGCCGGGTGACCGGGGCGGCCCGGCTGCGGCTGGGGCTGCGGCTCACGGCGGTGGACATCCGGATCGTCGACCTCGTGGACGCTCCGGCCGGATTCGAGGAAGGGCCGGACGATGACTGACCGCGCGCTGCGCACCACGCTCACCGAGGAGATCGCCGCGGCTGTCGAGGCCGTGCCGGGGGTGGCGTTCCTGCGGCCGGGCCTCGGCGGGCGGCTGCGCTCGGTACTGCCGCGCGGCGCGGGCGCGGCCAACGGCGGCCGGACGGTGCCTTCCGGGGTGCGGCTGAGCCGACCGGGCGAGGCCGGCCCGTGGCAGGTGGAGATCCACGTCGTGGGGCGCGGCCACGTCCGCACGCTGGACGTGGCGCGTGATGTCGCACGGGCCGTGGAAGTGCGGCTGGCCGGGCTGCTGCCCGGTCTGGAGGCGCCGATGGTCACCGTGACCGTCACCGGGCTGGTCTGAGACCGGACCCGTCGTCGTTATTCGTCCGGGTGACCAATCCGCGGCCGCTGCGGCCCCGGATTACGCGGGGACGACTCCCGCCGCCCCAGGCGGGAGCCCCGCCCCGGCGCAACGTGGGAGAGGACAGTTGTGAAGGAAGCCGTCTACATCGGCAGGAACCCGGCAGCGGAACCGGACTTGCAGCAGTTGCTGCACGAGGTGGCCCTCGGTGATCAGGAGGCGTTCGCCTCGGTCTACGACACCGTGGCCGGTCCGGTGCTCGGGGTCGTCCGGGCGGTCCTGCGCGACCTGGCCCAGTCGGAAGAGGTGGCCCAGGACGTGCTGGTGGAGGTGTGGCGCACCGCTCCGCGCTACCGGCCCGACCGGGGTACCGCGATCAACTGGATTCTGACGCTCGCGCACCGGCGCGCGGTCGACCGCGTCCGCTCGGTGGAGGCGGCCGCCGCCCGTGACACCAAGGCGGCGCTGCTGGACCGAACGCCGGAGTACGACGAGGTGACCGAACAGGTGGAGTCCCGGCTGGAGCAGGAGCAGGTGCGGCGCTGCCTGCGCACGCTGACCGACCTCCAGCGCCAGTCGGTGACGCTGGCCTACTACCGGGGGCTGACCTACCGGGAAGTCGCGGAGGCGCTCGCGCTGCCGCTCGGCACCGTCAAGACACGACTGCGCGACGGCCTCATCCGGCTGCGCGACTGCCTGGGGGTGACCGCGTGACCATGACCGATCCGCACATGCTGACGGGCGCCTACGCGCTGCACGCGCTGCCCGACGACGAACGGGCCGACTTCGAGCGCCATCTCGCCGGCTGTCCCTCCTGCGCCCGCGAGGTGGCGGAGTTCGAGGCGGCCGCGGCCCGGCTGGCGCTGGCCTCGACCGTGCCGGTGCGCCCGGCGATGCGGGAGGAGGTGCTGCACCGCGTCGGCTCGGTGCGTCAGCTCACGCCCGGCACCACTCCGGTGGACCGGGTGCGCCGGAGCAAGGCGCTCGGCGCGGCCCCGGCCCGCTGGGCGCTCGCGGCGTGCGTGGCGGCGGCGGCCGTGTTCGGCGGCACGGCGGTGTGGCAGTACGACCGCGCCCAGGACGCCCAGCAGCGGGCGGCGCAGGCGGAGCGGCAGGCGTCCGACCTGGCCGGGGTGCTGGCGGCCCCGGACGCCAAGTCCCGCACGGTGAGAGTGGCCGGCGGCACCGGCACGGTGGTGGTCTCCGCCCAGCGGGACCGGGCGGTGTTCGTGTCGTCGAGGATGCCCGAGCCGCCGAAGGGCAAGGTGTACCAGCTCTGGTTCGACGACGGCGGCACGATGCGCGACGCCGGCCTGATGGACCCGGCACGCGCCAGCCAGTCGTTGCTGTTGAAGGGCCCCGTGGACGGCGCCTCGGGCGTCGGCGTGACGGTGGAACCGGCGGGCGGCTCGGCCAAGCCGACCAGCGCCCCGGTGACGCTGCTGAGCATGCCGTCGTAGGCGGGGACGCGACGACAAGGAAAGGAGGGGAGTCCCGGTGATCCGGGGCTCCCCTCCTTCGTGGACCGGCGTCAGCGCGGGGGCAGCGGGAAGAAGCCGCTGGTGCGGGAGGCGTACTCGGCCCAGCCGGGGCGGCCGGCCATACGGCGTTCCAGCAGGCGCTTGCCGCTGCCGTTGATCAGCAGATAGCTCATCACCAGCGGTGAGCCGAACGAGACGACGGCGGGTGCGGCTCCGCCGTCGCAGGCGACGAGGAACAGGCCCCACCAGACGCAGAAGTCCCCGAAGTAGTTGGGGTGCCGGGTGTAGCGCCACAGACCCCGGTCCATGATGCGGCCTTCGTTGGCGGGGTCGGCCTTGAAGCGGGCCTTCTGGGCGTCGCCGACGGCCTCGAAGAAGATGCCGACCGCCCACAGGGCCGTCCCCAGCCAGGCGAGCACCGAGACCGGGCCGGTCGCGTACTGGGCGGCCTGCACCGGCAGGGAGACCAGCCAGACGAGGGCGCCCTGGAGCAGGTAGATCATGCGGAAGGCGTACAGGTTCCGGTTGCCGGACCCCTTGTCGAGCAGTTCCTCGTAGCGCGGGTCCTCGCCGTGACCGCGGCCGCGCCGCCCGATGTGGACGGCGAGCCGCAGGCCCCATACGACGGTGAGGGCGGTGACGAGGGCCCGGCGGGCGAGGTCTCCCTCGCCCGCCGACGCGCCGAAGGTGGCCAGGGCGACCGCGGCGAAGGCGGCGCCCCAGGCGATGTCCACGATCCGGTGCATGCCCTTGCGCAGGGCGACGGCGAAGGTGATCACCATGACGCCGAGCGCGGTGAGCGCCGCCCAGCCGAGGTTCGCGGCGAAGGCGCCCCAGTCGAAGCCGCTCACACCAGGTCCCGGTACCAGTCGGCGGCCTCGGAGAGGTCGAGCCCGCTGGCGCCCTTGCGGTCACGGCGTACGGAGAGGATCTGGTCGACGCCCATCCGCCCCTCCTCGAAGGCGAGCGCCCCGCCGGCCAGGTACAGCCGCCATACGCGGGCGGTCTCGGTGCCGACCACGGCGACGACGTCGTCCCAGCGGCGTTCCAGGGTCCGGTGCCAGGCGGCGACGGTGCGCACGTAGTGCTCACGCATCGACTCCGTCGAGCGCACCTCCAGACCGGCCGCCTCCAGCAGGGCGACGGTGTCGCCGAGAGGCCGCATGTGCATGTCGGGAGCGATGTACGCCTCGATGAACGCGCCGCCGCCCGGCGCGTTGGCGCCCCGCGACATCTGCTGGACCAGCACCCGGCCCTCGGGGCGGACCATGCGGTGCAGGGCGGCGGCGAAGGCGGGGTACTCCTCGTCGCCGACGTGCTCGCCCATCTCCACGGTGGCGACCGCGTCGTAGGCGGAGCCGGTGATGTCCCGGTAGTCCTGGCACACCACCTCCACGAGGTGCTCAAGACCGCGCTCACGGACCTGCTCGCGGACGTGGGCGGCCTGTTCTCGGGCGAGGGTGACGGCGGTGACCCGGGCCTTGTGCCGCTCGGCGGCGTACAGGGTGAGCGAGCCCCAGCCGCAGCCGATGTCGAGCAGCCGGGAGCCGGCGGTGAGGCCGAGCTTGCGGCAGATCAGCTCCAGCTTGGCGCGCTGGGCGTCGGCGGGGTCCATGTCCTCGGCGGTCCAGTACCCGCAGGAGTAGGCCATGGTGTCGTCGAGGAGGAGGCGGTAGAAGTCGTTGGACAGGTCGTAGTGGTGGCTGATCGCGGCCCGGTCGCGGGCCTTGGTGTGCCGGTCGCCGCGCAGCCGGGCCTCGGTCGCGGGCGCGGGCAGACGGGGCCCGACGACACCGAGCCGCGCGGCCTCCCCGACCGCGCGGGCCCAGTCCGCCAAGGTGAGCCGGGGGGTGTGCGCGCCCCGCTCGCGCGCGGAGGTCCAGGCGGCGCGCAGCCCCTCGGCGAGGTCGCCCTCCACGTCGAGTTCACCGGTGATGTAGGCCTGGGCCAGGCCGAGTTCGCCGGGCTGCCAGAGCAGGCGGCGCAGCGCCCGGCGGGAGCGCAGGACGACGACGGGGGCGTCAAACGGCCCGGTCTCGCTTCCGTCCCACGCGCGCAGCCGGACCGGCAGCGGGGCCCCGAGCGCGTCTTCGACGAGCACGGCAAGCCGGTGCGCGACGCCGGTCCGGACGGGGGTGCGAAGGTCGGTCATCGAGTGGGCTCCTTGGTGAGCAGGTACTGCTGGACGTCGAGGTAGCCGGAGCGGAATCCGGCCTCGGAGTAGGCGAGGTAGAAGGTCCACAGCCGGCGGAAGACATGGTCGAAGCCGAGGTCCTCGACGTCCTCGGCGCGCTCGGTGAACCGTTCGCGCCACAGCCGGAGGGTCTCGGCGTAGTGCGCGCCGAAGGCGTCGCGCCGGGTGACGGCGAGCCGGGTGTGCTCCCGCACGGTCTGGTCGACGGCCTCGACGGAGGGCAGCAGGCCGCCGGGGAAGATGTACTTCTGAATCCAGGTGTGGGTGTCCCGGGAGGCGAGCATCCGGTCGTGCGGCATGGTGATGGCCTGCAGGGCGACCCGGCCGCCGGGGGCGAGGCGCTCGTCCAGGGTGCGGAAGTACACGGGCCAGAACTCGGCGCCGACCGCCTCGATCATCTCCACGCTGACGATGGCGTCGTAGGTCCCCTCGGCCTCGCGGTAGTCGCACAGTTCGATGGCGACCCGGTCGGCGAGGCCCGCCTCGCGCACGCGCTGCCGGGCGAGGTCGCGCTGTTCGCGGGAGAGGGTCAGCGAGGTGACGTGGGCGCCGCGGGCGGCGGCGCGCAGGGCGAGTTCACCCCACCCGGTGCCGATCTCCAGCAGCCGGGTGCCCTCGCCCACCTCCGCCAGGTCCAGCAGCCGGTCGATCTTGCGGTGCTGGGCGGCGGGGAGCAGGGCGTGCTCGGCGGGGAAGCCGCGGAAGACGGCGGACGAATAGGTGAGGGTGTCGTCCAGGAAGAGCGCGAAGAGGTCGTTCGACAGGTCGTAGTGGCGGCTGATGTTGTCGCGGGCGCCGGTCCGGGTGTTGCGCTGGGCGGCGGGCTGGCGCAGCGCCCACAGGCGGCGCAGCCGTTGCAGCGGGGCGGGGACGAGGTCGGCGGCGTGGGAGGCGAGCACGGTGAGCGCGCCGACCAGGTCGGGGGCGTCCCACTCCCCCGCCATGTACGACTCGCCGAAGCCGATCAGGCCCGTGGTGCCGATGCGGGCGTGGAAGGCGTCCGGGTCCCGCACCTCTATGAGCGGTCCGCCCTGGCCCAGGACGGTGCCGTCGGGGAACCGTACCCGCAGCGGCAGCCCGCCGAGGGCGTGCCGTACGACGGCGGCGGCTACGGTACGCACCGGCCGTGACGCCCTGGGCACGGCGGCCACGTCGGGCCAGCGGCCGGCGTCCACCGGGGCCGGGACCGGTGTCGCGCCGGTCCTGGTCGTGGGGCGGGGGTGGGCTGTGGTCATGTCGCGTTCTCCGGGTCGTGACGGACCTGGCGCGGCTGCACCGGCAGGCCCCTGAGGAACAGGCGGATGCCGTGGAAACGGATGGCGGCCGACACCGCGAGGGTCGACCAGGGATGGCGCAGGGAGAGCCGAAGCAGCGCGCCCGGTGTGGCGGGGCGGCGGGTGCCGTGGACGCCGGCGGTGAAGGGCGGGCTGCCGGGCCGGTCCAGGCGCAGGGAGAGCTGGAGGCGTTCGCCGGGCAGCGGGAGCCGCATGTGGTAGCGGCCGTCCACCGGATAGAAGGGCGAGACGTAGAACTCCTTGTCCACGTCTGCCTTCCCTGCCGCGTCGGTGTGCAGCAGGTAGGCGTGGCGGCCGCCGTAGGTGTTGTGGACCTCGGCCACCACACAGCGGGGGCGGCCGTCCGGGTCGTGGCACCAGTAGAGGGTGAGGGGATTGAAGACGTGGCCGAGGACGCGCGCGTGGGTGAGCATCACGACGCGGCCCCCTTCGAGGTCGATGCCGTGCTCGGCGAGGAAGCCGTCGAGCGCGGCCCGGATCGAGGGGGCGCGGCCGGTGAAGTGGTCGCGGGCCCGGAACCGGGCCAGCGGGCGCAGCAGCCGGGGCAGTTCGGGTATGTGGTCGGTGTCGACGAGCCACATGTAGGTGCGGTGGCGCAGGGCGTGGTGGATGGGCGCGCGCCGGGTGTGCCGGACCACGCACGGATAGAGGGCGGGCGTGGTCACCAGGTCACCCCCAGCGCCTTCGCGGCCGCGACGCCGCTGCGGCAGCCGTCCTCGTGGAACCCCCAGCCGTGGTAGGCGCCGGCGAACGCCGTCACGGAGGTGGCGAGTTCGGGCAGCCGCTGCTGGGCCGCGACCGACTCAGGGGTGTAGACGGGGTGTTCGTAGTTCATCCGGGCCAGCACGCGCGAGGGGTCGACGCGGTCCTCGCCGCCGAGCGTGACGAGGTAGCGCCGGGAGGCGTCGAGACGCTGGAGCCGGTTCATGTCGTAGGTGACGCGTACCCGGTCCGAGCCCGCCGAACAGTTCGGCATGAGGTAGTTCCAGGAGGCACGGGCGCCGGGAGCCCGGGGCAGCAGGGCGGCGTCGGTGTGCAGCAGGGTGGTGTTGCGGGAGTAGCGGAAGGCGCCCAGCACCTCCTTCTCGTCGGCGGAGGCGTCCCCGAGCAGCCGGAGCGCCTGGTCGGGGTGGACGGCGACGACGACGTGGTCGTAGGAGTCGGTGGTGCCGTCCCGTGTGGTGATGTCGACGCCGTCGGCGTGGCGCAGGATGGTGCGGACCGGGGCGCTGGTGCGGACCTCCTGCACCTCGGCCGCGACCCGGTCGACGTAGCTGCGTGAGCCGCCGGTCACGGTGCGCCACACGGGTGATCCGGTGACGGAGAGCATGCCGTGGTGGTCGAGGAACCGGAAGAGATAGGCGGCCGGATAGTGCTGCGCGGTCTCGGCGTCGCAGGACCATACGCAGGACACCAGCGGGGTCATGAAATGGGCCCGGAAGTATGCGGAGAAGCCTGCCCGGTCCATGAACTGGCCCAGAGTGAGCGTGGAGTGGCCGCCGCGCTCCAGCAGGGCGCGGGCGGCCCGGTGGAAGGCGGGGACCTCGGCGAGCATGCGCAGGTAGGGGGCGCGCAGCAGGTTGCGGGGCTGGGCGAGCAGGCCGCGGGCGCCGCGCGCACCGGCGTACTCCAGGCCGCAGCCCTCGCACCGCACCGACATGCTCATCTCCGACTCCTGCGTGGCGACGCCGAGTTCGCGGAAGAGGCGGAGCAGGTTCGGGTAGGTGCGCCGGTTGTGCACGATGAAGCCGGAGTCGACCCGGTGGATGCGGCCGTCCGGGGCCATGAGGTCGTGCGTGTGGGCGTGGCCGCCGAGGCGGTCGTCCGCCTCGTAGAGGGTGACGTGGTGGGCCCGTCGCAGCACGTGGGCGGCGGTGAGTCCGGCGACTCCGCTGCCCACGACGGCGGTTCGGCGCATCGTGCTTTCCCTTCGAGGGAGTGGGGCGTCAGGGGGGGAAAGGGCTGCGCGCCCGCCCGCTCCGGTGTCCCCGGAGCGGGCGGGCGCTGCCGGGTGGGTCAGCTCTTGGGCATCAGGACGGTGTCGACGATGTACACGTTGGCGTTGGCGGTCTTCACGTTGCCGCAGACGACCTT
>NZ_MUNH01000309.1:0-2711 GCF_002154615.1 Streptomyces recifensis | reverse complement strand
CGGAGGCCGAGGCCAAGCCGAAGGCCGCCGCCGAGGCCAAGGCTTCCGCCGAGCCCGAGCCGAAGGCCGAGCCGGACGCCGACGCGAAGACCACTGCCGAGCCGAAGGCGAAGGCCGACACGGAGTCCGCCCCCGCCCCGGAGGCCGCCGACGCTCCCGCGCCCCCGCAGGCCGCGCCCGCAGGCGACACCGCGTCCCGCACGGATGGTGCGGGTGGGGACACGGCCGGGTCCGAGACGCTCGCCCAGACACCCTCCCTCACCACCGCCCACACCGCCGCGGCAGCAACCCTCGCCACCACCGGCCTCACCGGCACGACAGCGAAGCTCTATCTCGTACTGGACCGCTCCGCGAGCATGCGGCCGTACTACAAGGACGGCTCGGCCCAGGCCCTCGCCGACCAGACCCTCGCCCTCGCGGCCCACCTGGACAAGGACCCGACCGTCCACGTGGTCTTCTTCTCCACCGAGGTCGACGGCACCACCGACCTCACCCTCACCGAGGACCACGCCACCAGAATCGACGAGACGCACGCGGAACTGGGCCGCATGGGCCGCACCAGCTACCACGCCGCCGTGGAAGCCGTACTCGCCCACCACGACAAGCACCACACGCCCGAGGACAACGTCCTCGTCGTGTTCCAGACGGACGGCGCCCCCGACGCCAAGACCCCCGCCACCCAGGCCCTCACGAGCGCCGCGAAGACCCACCCCAAGGTGTTCTTCTCGTTCGTCGCCTTCGGTGAGCCGGACAACAAGGCGTTCGACTACCTGCGCAAGCTGAAGACCGCGAACACGTCCTTCTTCCACGCGGGCCCGACCCCGCGCGAGCTCACGGACACCGAGCTGTACGAGGGCGTACTCGCCGTCTGGCGCCCGTAACCCCCCGCAGCACCCCGATGCCGCCCGCGTCCCACCCCGTAAAACGGGAGGCGGGCGGCATACACACGTCGGCTACGATTTCAAGGTTCGTACCCATAGCGACCTGGGAGCAGCCCCCGATGGCTCGACACCTCATCACCAGCGCCCTTCCGTACATCAACGGGATCAAGCACCTGGGCAACATGGTGGGGTCCATGCTCCCGGCGGACGTGTACTCCCGGTACCTCCGCCAGCGCGGCCACGACGTCCTGTACATCTGCGCGACCGACGAGCACGGCACCCCCGCCGAGCTGGCCGCGAAGGAGCGGGGCCTGCCGGTGGACGAGTTCTGCGCCCAGGCCCACGACGCGCAGAAGGCGGTGTACGACGGCTTCGCGCTGGCCTTCGACTACTTCGGCCGCAGCTCCTCCGCCGAGAACCGCGACATCACCCAGCACTTCGCCCGGAAGCTGAACGAGAACGGCTTCATCGAGGAGCGGGCGATCCGCCAGGTCTACTCCCCGGCCGACGGCCGCTTCCTTCCGGACCGCTACGTGGAGGGCACCTGCCCGCACTGCGGCTACGACAAGGCCCGCGGCGACCAGTGCGAGAACTGCACCCGTGTGCTGGACCCGACCGACCTGATCGAGCCGCGCAGCGCGATCTCCGGCTCCACGGACCTGGAGGTCCGCGAGACCAAGCACCTCTTCCTGCTCCAGTCCAAGCTCCAGCACGAGGTCGAGGAGTGGGTGGCCCGGCACGAGCAGGACTGGCCGCAGCTGGCCTCCTCGATCGCCCGCAAGTGGCTGACCGAGGGCCTGCACGACCGCGCGATCACCCGTGACCTGGACTGGGGCGTGCCCGTCCCGGCCGACACCTGGCCGGAGCTGGCCGCCGAGGGCAAGGTCTTCTACGTCTGGTTCGACGCCCCGATCGAGTACATCGGCGCGACCAAGGAGTGGGCGGACCAGGACGCGGAGAACCGCGACTGGAAGTCCTGGTGGTACGACGCGGACGACACCGTCCGCTACACGCAGTTCATGGCCAAGGACAACGTCCCGTTCCACACGGTGATGTTCCCGGCGACCGAGCTGGGCGTGCGCGAGCCGTGGAAGAAGGTCGACTACGTCAAGGCGTTCAACTGGCTGACGTACTACGGCGGCAAGTTCTCCACCTCGCAGAAGCGGGGCGTCTTCACCGACCAGGCCCTGGACATCCTGCCCGCGGACTACTGGCGCTACTTCCTGATCGCCAACGCCCCCGAGTCGGACGACTCGTCCTTCACCTGGGAGCACTTCACCGCCACGGTGAACAAGGACCTGGCGGACACGCTGGGCAACTTCGTCAACCGCGTCCTGTCCTTCTCCCGCAAGCGCTTCGGCGACGAGGTCCCGGCGGGCGGCGAGCCGGGCGAGGCGGAGACCCGCCTGGGCGAGGAGATCGCCGGGCTGCTCGCGGAGTACGAGAACCAGATGGAGGCGCTCCAGTTCCGCAAGGCGGCCTCCGCCCTGCGCGCCCTGTGGTCGGCCGGCAACTCCTACCTGGAGGAGAAGGCCCCCTGGCTGGAGATCAAGACCGACAAGGACGCCGCGGCCCTCACCCTGCGCACCGCGATGAACCTGATCCACCTCTACGCGGTGGTCTCCGAGCCCTTCATCCCGGCCTCGGCGGCAGCCATGCGCGCGGCCTTCTCCCTCCCGGACGACACGGCCGCCTGGATCACCGAGGCGGAGGCCAAGTCCTTGACGACACTCGCCCCCGGCATCCCCTTCACCGTCCCCCCGGTCCTGTTCGCCAAGCTGACGGACGAGGACCTGGAGACGTACAAGGAGCGCTTCGGCGGCCAGCCCG
>NZ_MUNH01000308.1:0-15666 GCF_002154615.1 Streptomyces recifensis | reverse complement strand
GTACTCCGGGGCTGCCGCCGGGCGGGGCCGGCGCGGGAGCGGCCGGGAGGCCCGGCATGCCGGAGCCACCGAGGGCCGGTCCATCGACCGGCGGGACAGGCGGAGCCAACGGGGACGTGTCCACAGTCAGTTGGGAAACCGCCGCGGCCGGCAGCGCCGCCACGGGCGCGGCCGGAGGGAGCGCGGCCGCCGTACCCGCCGCCTCCAGTGCCGGGGCGGACGGCGTACCGCCGGTCAGCTCGGCCACCGGACGCTGCGAGGAACCGGCGGGCAGCGCGGGCGTCTCGGGCTCGAGGCTGGGCAGGCCCAGCTCGGCGGCGGTCCACGTGCGTTCCACGGCAGGGCCGTTGTCGGGCATCCGGTCGGCGGGGAGCGCGGCGGGCACGGTCGGTCCGGCCTTGGCACGGGCCGCGTCGAACCACTGCCGGGTCACGGCGTCGAGCGCGGGATCGGGGCGGCTGCCGGACCGCTTGGCCAGCGGGACGCCCCGCCTGCGGGTGGCGGCCGCCATCGCGCGGGTGGCGTTGTAGTTGCCCGTCGCGTTCTCGGCCCGTGCGTAGAGGGAGTCGATCCGCTGCCGAACCTCTTCGTGACTCTCCGGCGCCATGGGAGACGACTCCTTCCTCGCCCCGCGGGGCAGTTGGGCCGGCGCGCCCGGAAGTCGGTCGAATCTCCCGTACCGGACGCAGCTCAGGGCTCCTGGGGACGGGGAGCCGGGCGGCCTGCGGTCAACCTAGCCAACTTGTGTCACTCGTGTGAAGGTCACCGGGTGGAATGTCCGATACGTATTTGTGATGTTCGCCGCCGTGTTCGGATGGGCACACTAGGCGCCCACGTGGCCGGCTCCCCCGTACGGGTGCGCGCGTCCCCCTTATGTCTCATCTGGCGCAGTTTTCTTGAGAGTTCGCCATGAAATCCGGGCCGGGCTGAACACACCGGTGCCACCCCGCGTATGGGTGTGGGGCGCCACATGCCCCCACCGACCACGACTCGCAGGGGACGATCTTGGAACCGAACAGGCGCAGGCGCCCGACCGGCGCACGACGCGTGACCCTCGCCGCGGTCGCGCTGATGCTCGGCGGCGGCGGCCTCGTCGCGGCGAACGTCTACGCGTCGGCCAGCGAAGGCGGCTGGAGCGGACAGGGCTCCGGCGACGCGACCGCCGCATCTCTCAGGTCGGCCGGCATGGCCACCATCGACTGCCCCGACGTCGGCGCCCGGCTGACCGACGTACCGGAGGCGGCCCGCGGGGACGTCGACCGTGAACTGGCCCAGCTGGACCAGCAGATCGCGGAGGCGTACCAGCGGCTCCAGCAGTCGGCGGACGCGCTCCGGCAGGACCCCGAGGCCGCCGACAACTCGGTGATGAACCCGCTGAAGGACAAGCGGACCGCGACCCTGGGCCGCATCGCCGACGCCATCGGCCGGGCCGGAAACCGCCCCGACCAGCTCGACGCGCTCGCCCCCTGCACCCTGCGCCCCGCCGAGGCGGCGCCCGGTGGCGAGTCCGCCGCGCCCTCCCAGGGCGGGGACCAGAACCAGGGCCAGGGGCAGGACCAGGGCCAGGGCCAGAACGGCGGCACCGGCCAGGGCGGCAACGGTCCCGTGGCCGCCGACTACGCGGACATCAACTCCGTACAGCCCAACGCCCCCAAGGCGCCCCCCGGCGGCACCTTCCGCACCGAGTGCGGGGTCAACGAGAACGGCCTGTTCAACTCGGACAACGTGATCGTGGCGCCCGGTGTCTCCAACGGCGCCCACCACTTCCACGACTACGTCGGCAACCAGTCCAACACCGCCTTCGCCAGCGACCAGGACCTCGCCGACGCCAAGACGAGCTGCGCCGACCAGGGCGACAAATCCACGTACTACTGGCCGGTGCTGCGCCTGCAGAACGGCAAGCAGGAACGGGACGCCGGGGCGCCGGGCGGCGGTACCGAGGGCAACGCGGGCCAGATCGTCACGCCCAAGGAGGTCACCCTGACCTTCGTCGGCAGCCCGAGCGGCAAGGTCACCGAGATGCCGCGGCTGCTGCGCATCATCACCGGCGACGCCAAGGCGTTCGTCAACGGACCCGCCAACGCCAACGCTTCCTGGAGCTGCACCGGGTTCGAGGACCGGCAGCTCAAGGACAAGTACCCGCTGTGCCCGTCGGGCAGCGACGTGGTGCGCAGCTTCCACTTCCAGAGCTGCTGGGACGGCCGCAACGCCGACAGCGCCAACCACCGCACCCACGTGGCCTTCGCCGACGCCCAGGGCAACTGCCCCGAAGGGTTCAAGGCCATCCCGCAGCTCGTCCAGCGGATCGTCTACGACGTGGACGCGCCGAGCCTGAACGACGGCGGTAAGAGCACCCCGCTGTTCGCGGTCGACTCCTTCCCGGAGCAGCAGCACAAGCCGGTCACCGACCACGGCGACTTCATCAACGTCTTCGACGAGGGCCTGATGCGCACGATGGTCGACTGCATCAACTCCGGCCGGAACTGCGGCCCCGGCGACGACGGCAAGGGCGACGACGGCAAGGGCGGGACGGCCGAGCCGAGCGAGCAGCCCGGTGGCGGTCAGAACACCGGCGAGCCGAGCGCGACCGCCGAGCCCGGGAAGCCCGCGGAGTCCCAGCCGGCGCAGTCGGAGCAGCCCGGCGGGCCGACCGAGCCCGCCCGGCCCGCCGACACCGCCCCGGCCGAGCAGCCCGCGCAGTCCAACCCCGTCGAGGCCCCCCGCGTCGACGCCACGACCGCTCCGGCCAACACCACCAAGAACCAGGGCGGCACCCCCAGGCGCGACGAGTCCAGCGCCCCCGTCACCGCCGCCGCGCCCCAGGTCTCGCAGTCGGCCCCGGCACAGGCCGCCGCCGTGACCACCCCGCCGCCCGCGAACCTGGAGCCGCAGGCCGTGGGCAACGGCGGCCTCGCCGAGACCGGAGCCAACCTGTGGCCCGCGGCCCTCGGCGTGCTGCTGGCCGCCTCCGGCCTGGTGATGCTGCTCCGCGCCCGGCGTCTGCGCTACTGAGCCACGAACCCCCGGTTCCCTCGCGGAACCGGGGGTTCAGTGCGCCGTACGCCGGCAGTACAGGAACAGATGCGGCTCCGGACCGGCGTCGGCGTGGGCCGGCATGAAGGTGGCGTGCGCCTCGGACAGTACGGAGAACCCCGCGTCCGTGGCGAGTTGGGCGAAGTCGTCGGGGGAGAAGCTGCTCACCCGTACCGGCTGCCCCATGAACTCGGTCTCCGCGTCGGCCACGTCCACCGGTACCGTGGCCAGCACCGCGAGACCGCCCGGCCGCAGCGCCCGCGCCAGCGAGGTGAGCACGTCCCGCTGTTCCTCGCGGGACATCTGGAGCAGCGAGAAGTACACGCAGACCGCTTCGAACGACCCTTCCTCCAGCGTGAGTTCGCGGATGTCGGCCACCTTGAACTCGGCGTCCGGCACCTGGCGCGTGGCCAGCTCGACCATCACCGGTGACACGTCGACGCCCAGCACCCGGTGTCCGGCCCGCGCGAGTGCCTCAGCGGTGGGCCGGCCGGTGCCGCTGCCCACGTCCAGCACCCGGCTGCCCGGCATCAGGTGGTCCACCAGCCAGCTCAGCGAGGCCAGATGCGGCCCAGAGGCGGCGAACGCCTGCTCGTAGGCGATGCCCAGCGTGTCGAACACCACCGCCGCGGGCGCCCGCTGCTCTTCCTCTGCCAAGACGGCTCCTCTCACGTTCCCTACCGATGCCCGGCATCGTCGCACCCATACCGGCACTCCGGGCAGCCCTGTTTGCGGACCGAAGCGCCGGCAGGGCAGGGTGCGGGCGTGCCCACCTTGCTGATCATCCACCACACGCCGTCGCCGACCTGCCAGGAACTGTTCGAGGCCGTCGTGTCCGGCGCCACCGCGCCCGAGATCGAGGGCGTCCGCGTCGTCCGCCGCGCGGCCCTCGCCGCGACCGCCTCCGACGTGCTGGCCGCCGACGGCTACCTCCTCGGCACCCCGGCCAACCTCGGTTACATGTCCGGCGCCCTCAAGCATTTCTTCGACCAGATCTACTACCCGTGCCTGGACGCCACCCGGGGCCGCCCCTTCGGCTACTGGGTGCACGGCGGCAACGACGTGACCGGTGCCGTCCGCGCGATCGAGACCGTCACCACCGGCCTCGGCTGGCGCCGCGCCGCCGAGCCGGTCACCGTCACCGGCGCGCCCGGCAGGGCCGACACCGAGGCGTGCTGGGAACTCGGCGCCGTCCTCGCCGCGGGCCTGGCCGGCTGACGCCGGGGTCGCCCGTTCGGCGGTACGCGCCCAGCTCCCTCGCGGTCCCGTCCCCGCCCGGCGCCGGACCGGAAAGTCGCTGGTCCCTACACCCGGCACCGGCCGGACGAAGGTGCGGGCGGGGGACCCCGGGCCGACGATGGGCACGAGGCCGCGTCCCGCCGGACGCGGTCGCATCCCGTCGTACGTCGACTGAATCGAGGGAGCGTCGGATGCGAGCGGACGGCCACGCACCCGGACGGCCCGCGCCCGGCGGGCAGGACGCCGACCAGCGCACCACCGAGCAACTCCTGCGCGACGGCGCCCGCGAGGTCGCCGAGGTCGCCGACGGCGTACGCGCCGTCGCCGAACGCACCGCGGACGCGCTGCTCGCCCCACCGCACAGACGCGCCGCCCGCCACCCGCGCACGGGACTCACCGCCCGCTGGGCGCTGCTGCGCGCCCTGACGGACCCGCGTGGTCTGGGCGCCCCCGCAGGGGCCGCGCGCAGAAGAATCGCGCGGCTGCTCGGCGCCCGCCGGGGCGGCGAGCCCCTGGCCGCGCTGATGGCCGTCACCTCGCTGCGGCTGCGCGTCGCCGCCGTGCTCGCCGGCCACCCGGAACTGGCCCGCGACCCCGGCATGCGCCGCCTCACCGAGGCCCTCGGCACCAGGGGCGACCGCGAGGCCGTACGCGCCCTGCGCGCCCTCTTCCACGACCCCGGCGCCCAGCGCGCCCTCGCCGCGCTCACCCCCGTGCTGGACGAACTCCTGCGCGTGCGAGCCCTGTTGGACGCCGAGCCGCCAGCGCCCGCGGAACCGGAGACCGGCGGGGGCCGGCGCGCCGCCGAGGCCGTCGACCTCACCGACCGGGAGAGGCAGAGCCTCGCCACCGAGGGCTCGCTCCTCGGCTTCCTCCGCAACATCGACGTCCTCGCCCCCGAGGGCCGCGTCCTCGTGCAGAACGTGCGCGGCCCCGACGGTGTGGTCCGGTACGTCGTCCAGGCCCCCGGCACCAGTTCCGGCCGCCCCCGGCACGGCTCCTCGGGCGATGTCGTCGGCGCGTGGCGGGAGCAGCTCACCGCCGACTCGCCGTACACCCGCGCGCTGCGGCCCGCGATCGAGGAGCACGGCATCCCGCGCGGCGCCGAACTCGCCCTGATCGGGCACGGCGAGGGCGGTACCGCATTGCTCAACCTCGCGCGGGACGCCGGGTTCTGCCGCGCCTACCGGCTCACCCATGTCATCGCGGTCGGCGCTCCGGACCCCGCCGGACGCCCCGCCGACCCCCGCACCTGGGTCGGCCACGTCACCAACGAACACGACCTCGTCCCGGCCGCCGCTCCCGCCGCCGTCCACCCGGGCCGGTACGACGCCCGCTACACCGGACCCACGCGGGCCTTCCCGGAGTCCCACCTGCTGCGCGAGTACATCGGCCATCTGCGCACCGTCGCCCCCGAGGCCCGCGCGCACCTCGACGAGGCCCTCACGCCGTACCGGGGCCCGGTCGTGCGCAGCCAGGCGTACCAGCTCAAGGACCCGGCGCGGCCACCCGAGGGCCACCCCTTCCTCACCCTGCCGACCTCCTCGATACCGACGACCACCGGCCCGGTCGGCGTGCCCGTGCGCTATCAGGACTCGGCCGCCGCCCACCTCTGCTTCCCGGTCCGCACCGAGGCCGTACGGGCCCTGCTGCCCGACCTGCCCTGGATGCGGCCCAGCGGGATCGGCCCGCGCACCCTCGCCGTCCTCTCGCTGTACGAGCACCGCTGCTCCACCCTCGGCCCGTACACCGAGATCGCGCTGTCCGTGCCGGTGGACGACCTCTGGCGGCCCCACCCGGCCGACTTCGCCACCGACCTGCTGCGCCGCGCCGACCTGCGCCGTACCGGCCGCTACGTCCTCTCCCTCGCCGTCACCACCGAGGAGGCCCGCGTGGCCGCGCGCGAGCTGTGGGGCCAGCCCGCGGTACGGGCCGCCGCCGAGGTCCACCTCACCGGCCCCCGGCTCCGGCTCAGCGCGCCCGGCCTCGGCATCGCCGTCCTCGGCCGCCTCGGACCCGGCGTGCGCTGCCCGGAGCCGGACTGGGCGCTGTACGGGCGGCGCGGCGACAGCACCGTACGCACCGCGGTCCGCACCTCCGGGCGCCCCCGGCTGCACGCGGGGGCCGGGGTGCGGCTGCGGCTGGACACCGCCGCCGCCGAACCCATGGCCGGGCAGCTGCGCAGGCTCGGCATCGACACCGCCCGGCCGCTGTTCGTCGTGGCCTGCCCGCAGTTCATGGTCCACCGCGCAGCGGGCGCCGTCCTGCCGCGCTGAACCTCCGCCACCGGGAGCCCTGATGGTGAGCCACTCCACGCCCGCCCACCCGATTGCCGCCGAACTCCTCGACCGCATAGCCCAGTTGCGCACCGACGCGGATCTGATGGACGGCTACGCCCGCCGCCTGCTCGCCACCGCCGCCGCCCTGAACGGCCGGGTCGCCGCGCCGGAGTGGGGCAGACCCACCCTGGCCCGCCAGGCCGCCGCGTGCCGCACGACCGCCCGCCAACTGCGTTTCGTGGCCGAGGCGTTGCTCAGCCAGAGCGGTCCCGGCCGCTGTCGGCCCCGCCGCAGGCCGGCCGCTCCCGCCGTGCTCCCGTCCGCCGGCCGGGAATGAGGCGCGGCGCCGAGGACGTTCGGGCATCCGGGTGGTAGCCCGGGGCGTCCTGGGCCGAACGGGTCGTGGCGGCCCGGGGAGTGCCCCGCAGGTCCGGATAATCACCGCTCATGCAGCTCGTGAACGCAGGTCAAGCGACCCGGCGCGCCCCCGTGGCCGTCACCGGAATCGGACTGGTCACCCCGGCCGGCGTCGGACAGGCGGCCGCCTGGGAGGGCCTGTGCGCCGGGACCTCCACGGCCACCGCCGACCCCGGACTCGACGGCCTGCCGGTGGCGTTCTCCTGCCAGGTGCCCGACCTCGACGCGCCCCGGCTGCTCGGGCACCGGCTCAGCCGCCGGCTGGACCGCTTCACCACCTTCGCCCTGCTGGCCGCCCGCGAGGCCGTCGCCGACGCCGGGCTCACCCCCGGCCACTGGGACGGCCCGCGCATCGGCATCGTCATGGGCGTCGGCACCGGCTCCATGCAGGGGTGGCAGGCCGAGTTCGACCGGCTCGCCGCCCGCGTCCCCGACCGGGTCTCCCCGCTCGCCCTGCCGCGCAGCGTGCCCAACATGGCCGCCGCCGAGATCGCCCTCGACCTCGGTGCGACGGGCCCCAACCTGGTCGTCTCGACGGCCTGCGCCTCCGGCACCAGCGCCATCGGTCTCGCCCGCGACCTGCTGCTCTCCGGCGCCTGCGATCTCGTCCTGGCGGGCGGCAGCGAGTCCGCCCGGCTGCCGATGACCGCCGCCTGCTTCGCCCAGATGCGCGCCCTGTCCCGCCGCGCCGACGCCCCGCACGAGGCGTCCCGCCCCTTCGACCGCGACCGTGACGGCTTCGTGCTCGGTGAGGGTGCCGCCGTACTCGTCCTGGAACGCACCGCCGACGCCCGCGCCCGCGCCGCCCGGCCCACCGCCCTGGTCGCCGGGTACGGCGCCTCCTGCGACGCCCACCACTTCACCTCCCCGCACCCCGGCGGCGACGGCGCCGCCCGCGCCATCCGCAGCGCCCTCCTCGACGCCGGGCTCGCCCCCGAGGACATCGACCACGTCAACGCGCACGGCACCGCCACCCCGCAGGGCGACCTCGCCGAGCACAACGCGCTCCACCAGGTCTTCCACCGCCCGCCCCCGGTGACCGCCGTGAAGGGCACCATCGGGCACGCCATCGGCGGTGCAGGTGCCATCGAGGCCGCCTGCACCGCCCTCACCCTGCGCCACCAGCTCATCCCGCCCACCGCCAACCTGCACACCCAGGACCCGGCCATCGACCTCGACGTCGTCGCCAAGGTCCCGCGTCCCACGCCGATGCGCGCCGCCATCAGCAGCTCCTTCGGTTTCGGCGGCCAGAACGCCGTACTGGCCCTCACCGCCGCCGAGTAGTCACTCCCGAGCGGGCCCACCCAGCGCCCGTGCCCAGCCGAAAGGTCCCGCCCGTGCCGGAAGTCCCGGAAGCGCCGCAGACCCCGCACGCCGAACCGCCCCTCGGCCGGCCGTGGTCCTGGCCGAACGCCGAACAGATCCTCATCGGGGTCTTCGTCGCCGTCCCCTTCCTCGCCCTCCTCGCCGCCGTCCCGCTGGCCTGGCACAACGGACTCAGCCCGGTCGACGTCGCGCTCGCCGCCGTGTTCTACCTGGTCAGCGGGCTCGGCATCACCGTCGGGTTCCACCGGTACTTCACCCACGGCTCGTTCAAGGCGCGCCGCCCGCTGCGGATCGCGCTCGCCGTCGCGGGGAGCCTCGCCGTGCAGGGGCCGCTGTTCACCTGGGTCGCCGACCACCGCAAGCACCACCGGTACTCCGACCGCGACGGCGACCCGCACTCACCCTGGCGGTACGGCCGCACGCCGGGCGCGCTCGCCAAGGGCATGTTCCACGCCCACCTCGGCTGGCTCTTCGACACCGACCACGCCCCCGCGGCCCAGTACGCGCCCGACCTGGAACGGGACCCGGCGCTGCGGCTGGTCTCGCGGGGCTTCGGGGTCTTCGCCGGGCTCTCGCTCGCGCTCCCCGCCCTGCTCGGGCTGCTGATCACCGGGACCTGGGCGGGCGCGGCGACGGCGTTCTTCTGGGCCGGGCTCGTGCGGATCTGCCTGGTGCACCATGTGACCTGGTCCATCAACTCCATCTGCCACGCGACCGGTGCGCACCCGTTCCGCAGCCGGGACCGCTCCGGCAACGTGTGGTGGCTGGCCCCGCTGTCGTTCGGCGAGTCCTGGCACAACCTCCACCACGCGGACCCGACCAGCGCCCGGCACGGTGTCCTCACCGGCCAACTGGACGCCAGCGCCCGCCTGATCCGCTGGTTCGAGGGGCTCGGCTGGGCCTACGACGTGCGCTGGCCCGACGCCGGCCGGGTGCGGGCGCGACGCCGCGAAGCCAAAGCGCCGGAATCGGGAACCGGGGCGCGAGAATTGCGGTCTTAGGCACCGTCAACGACCGGGATCGGCCCGGCCGCGTGGAATACGGGGAATCGAGACACATGTCCATCCGCATTCGTACGACTCCGCTGACCGTCGTCGCCCTCGCCGCGGGCCTCGCCCTGGCCGCCGTCACCCCGGCGCTCGCGGGCGCCGCCCCCACCCCGTCCCGGCCCGCCGCCGCGACCTCCGTCCAGGGCGACCCGCGCAATGTCACCCAGCGGGTCTCCGACTTCTACGGCGCCTACATCGACGCCGTGTGGGAGAACGAGGACCCGGCGAGCGGGGCCGACGCCAAGGCGCTGCGCGACTTCTACCTCTCCGCCTCCGCCCGCAAGAAGGTCACCGCCTGGGAGAAGAAGAACCACGCCGACGGCATCCTCTTCGCCCAGAACGTGCCGGTGAAGTGGAAGGTCGTCTACACCGGCGCCGGCATGGGCCACGCCACCAGCAGGGTCACCCTGACCTGGAGCGACGGCAAGAACCCGGAGGTCACCCGGATCGACGTCCAGTCCGATCTGACGACGCGCAAGATCACGGACCTCAAGCCGGTGAAGTGAGTCCCGTTTCGTCGGGTGTGCGCGGTTTTCGGGGGGTACTCGAATCGTCGTAAAATCCACATAAGGACGTGGAGCCCCTACGCAGGAGGCGCGATCATGACGGAACGAATGCACACCACGATGGAGACGCACCCGGACGTCCTGGAGATGCGGGAGCGCTTCGTGCTCGCGGAGCGGGCGGCCGCGACGCAGCAGGGACAGGCCGTCGAGGCGATGGCCCTGATCACGGGGCTCTACATGGCGGCCTCCCCGTGGATCGCGGGCTTCAACGGCTTCACCACCCTCGCGGTGAACAACCTGATCGCGGGCGTCGCCTACGCCCTGCTGATGAGCGGCTTCGGCCACGCCTACGAGCGCACCCACGCGCGCGCCTGGGCCGCCGCCCTCATCGGCATCTGGATGATCATCGCTCCCTGGGTGGTCGCGGGCAACGTCAGCACCACCCGCACGATCATCAGCAACATCGTCGCCGGAGCGGTCGGCCTGTGCCTCGCCCTCATGGCTACCGCGGCCAACCGAGCGGGCGGACGCCGGGGCGCCCGGGCGGCCGGGATGATGGGCCGCTAGCGAAACACACCGGCCGGCGAGCCACACCGGCCGGGACCCGGCGCCGTACGCGGGTCCCGGCCGGGCGGCACGGCTCAGAGGTTGACGGCTCGCATGCCCGCCTCGTCGTAGCGTTCGCCCGAGACCTCGGGCAACTCGGCGTCGATCTGCGAGAGTTCCTCGGGAGTGAGGACGATGTCGACCGCGGCTGCGTTCTGTTCGAGGTAGGAGCGGCGCTTGGTGCCCGGGATGGGAACGATGTGGTCGCCCTGGGCGAGGACCCAGGCGAGGGCGAGCTGGGCGGGGGTGACGCCCTTCTTCTCGGCGATCTCCTTGACCTTCGCCGCGAGGCGCAGGTTGGCCTGCAGATGCTGGTCGGTGAAGCGGGGGCTGTTGCGGCGGTAGTCGTTCTCGTCCAGCTCCTCGGGTGAGGAGAAGCGGCCGGCCAGGAAGCCGCGGCCCAGCGGGGAGTAGGCGACGAAGCCGATGCCCAGCTCGCGGCAGGTCGGCAGCACCTCCGCCTCCACGTCCCGCGACCACAGCGAGTACTCGCTCTGCACGGCCGTGATCGGGTGGACCGCGTTGCCCCGGCGCAGCGTCTCCGCGCTCGCCTCGCTCAGCCCGATGTGCCCGATCTTGCCCTCGGCGACCAGCTCGGCGAGCGCGCCGACCGTCTCCTCGATCGGTACGTTCGGGTCGACCCGGTGCTGGTAGTACAGGTCGATGTGGTCGGTGCCGAGCCGCTGGAGCGAGCCCTCCACCGAGGTCCGGACATGCTCGGCCGAGCCGTCCTGGCGGCCCACGCTGGACATGTCGCCCGGTACCGCGTCGTCCATCCGGTAGTTGAACTTGGTGGCGAGCACGTACTCGTCCCGGTGGCCCCGGATCGCCTCGCCGACCAGGGACTCGTTGGCCAGCGGCCCGTACATCTGGGCGGTGTCCAGGAAGTCGATGCCCAGCTCACGGGCGCGCCGGATGGTCTCCACGCCCTCGTCCTGGTCCGCCGTCCCATAGAAGGCGGACATTCCCATACAGCCCAGACCGATTGCGGAAACTTGCAGGTCACGCAGACTGCGCTGTCGCATGTGGTGTTCCAGCCTTTCGCACGCGCTCGATCGTCACGTCGGACGAATTCGGGCCCCTTCATCCATCTAGCGACGGATCTGGCCGCCCGGCATCCCGTGGAGGGACGCCGGGCACCGGAGCACCTGCGACGCTACGAGCTGAAGCGCGCTCGAAGTCAAGTCACCCGTTCAGGCGGACCGGGAGCTCGAACAGGTCGTTCTGCGTGACCACCGGCTTGTGGCGCAGCCCGGCCGCCGGGACCGCCAGGTCCAGGTCGGGGAAACGGGCGTACAGCGCGGGCAGCGCCACCCCCGCCTCCAGGCGGGACAGGGCGGCGCCGGGGCAGACGTGCGGGCCGTGGCCGAAGGAGATGTGCCGGTTCCTGGTCTCCCGCGTGATGTCGAACTCCCCGGCGCTCGGCCCGTGCGCCTCCTCGTCGCGGCCGAGCGCGCCGTACGACACGATCAGCGCGTCCCCGGCCGGGATCACCCGGTCGCCGACCGGCACGTCCTCGGTGGCGAAGCGGATCAGCACGTGCGAGGTCGGGGTCGACCAGCGCAGCGTCTCCTCGACCACCGCCGACCAGTCCGCCTTCCCGGACAGCACCAGTTCCCGCTGTTCGGGGTGGGTGGAGAGATTGACGACCGCGTTGACGATGAGGGAGATCGTCGTCTCGTGTCCGGCGGCGATCATCAACTGGAGGGTGGCGACGATCTCCTCGTCCGTGAGGTGGTCGCCGTCGGCGGAGGCCAGGATCAGCGCGCTGGTGAGGTCGTCCCCCGGCTCGGCACGCTTGGCCGCGACGGTCGCCGCCATCATCCCGGCCAGCTCGGTCAGGGTGGCGATGACCTCGGCGGGCGGGGTCTGAGTGGAGAAGAACTTCTCGAACAGCACCTTCAGCCGGGGCAGGAGCGCCTCGTCGATGCCCATCAGCTCGGCCACCACGTACATCGGCAGCGGGTAGGCGAAGGCCGCCTTCAGGTCCACCACCCCGCCGTCGGCGGGCAGGGCGTCCAGCAGGTCCCGGGTGAGCTCGCCGATCCGCTCCCGCATCAGCTCCACCCGGCGGGGGGTGAGCGCCTGTGCCACCAGCGTGCGCATCCGCCGGTGGTCCGCGCCGTCCACGGTGAGCATCGAACGGCCCGGATTGGCCAGCCCGATCAGCGGCCAGTCCGCCGGTATCTCGCCGCGCCGCCAGGCGGCCCACACATTGATGTCCTTCACCAGGCGCGGGTCGGTCAGCAGCGCCTTGGCCTCGGCGTGCCGGGTGACGGCCCACACCGGCACCCCGCCGGGCAGCTCCACGGCCGCCAGCGGCCCGGCGGCGCGCAGGGCCGCGCTCTCGCCGTCCAGGTCGGTGACGAACGGGTCGAGCGCGATACGGGAAATACCGGTACCGGGGGTCATCGTGACGTGCCTCCCAGGGCAGGGGTCGAAGTGAACCGCACGGGCAGCTCGGTCAGCCCGCGCAGCCACGGCGAGGGCCGGCGGGTGAGGGACCCGGCGGGCACCGCCAGGTCGATGTCCGGCAGCCGGTCGAGGACGACCTCGATGCCGGTGCGCGCGATGACCTCGGCGATCTCCTGCGCCGGGAACGGGCAGCGGTGCTCGCCGTGCCCGAAGGAGAAGTGCGCGTTGTTGCCGCCGGTCAGCGCGGAGGCGTCGGTACGCACCTGGGGGTCGGAGTTGGCGCCCTGGAGACCGAGCAGCAGCAGGTCACCTGCGCGGACCCGGCGCCCGCCGAGATGGGTGTCGCGCGCGGCCCAGCGGCCCGCCACGTTCTGCGTGGGGGTGTCCTCCCACAGCACCTCGTTCATCGCCTCCGCGACACTGTTGCGGCCGCCGAACAGGGAGGCCGCGAACCGGTCGTCGGTCAGCATCAGCCGCAGCGAGTTGCCGATCCAGTCGGCGGTCGGCTGGTGACCGGCGGCCATCATCACCATCAGGTCCTGGACGATCTCCTCGCCCGTGAAGCCGCTGTCGTCCGCCAGCATCCGCGAGACCACGTCGTCGGCGGGCTTCTCGGTACGGTCGGCGACCAGCCGGGCCATGGAGGAGGCGAGGTGGGACTGCCCGGCCAGCGCCCGCTCCCGGCCGTCGATCATGTCGTTGAGCGCGGTGACCAGTGACGGCCCCTCGTCGTCCGGGAAGCCGTAGAGGTGCGCGAGGACGCGTACCGGCAGCAGGGAGGAGTACTGGGCGACCAGGTCGGCCTCGCCGGAGAGGCAGACGGTGTCGATCAGCTCGTCCGCGAACCGCTCGGACTGGCGCCGGAGTTCGAAGGGGTCGACCGACTCCAGCGCGTTGCTGATCATCGCGGCACGCTGCCGGTGCCGTTCCCCGACCGTGTAGAGGATGGAGGGCTGGCGGTGCCCGATCATCGGCAGCAGCGGCCAGTCCTCCGGGATGTTCTCCCACTGGTTCCACAGCTCGGAGTCCCGGCTGAACAGCACCGGATCACCGGTCACCTGATGCAGCTCGCGGTAGCCCAGCACCAGCCAGGCCGGGATGCCGCCGTCCAGCTCCACCGGGACGACGGAGCCGTGATCGCGCCGCATCTCCCGGTACAGGCAGGCGGGTTCGGTCTGGAAGCGGGGTCCGCCGAGCGGAACGGCCTCGGACATCACACCAGTTCCCCTCTGACCCCGGCGGCCGTGGCGTACCGGGCCTGCACATGGCGGACCAGGGTGATCAGGACCTCCTTGGCCGACTCGCGGGACCGCGCGTCGCAGTCGACGAGGGGGACGTCCGGGTCGAGATCGAGCGCCTCGCGTACGTCCGCGCCCGCGCGCACCGGGCCGCCGAAGTCGTTGCAGGCCACGATGAACGGGGTGCCGTGGTGTTCCAGGCGGTCGATGGCGTACCAGGAGTCGTCGATGCGCCGGGTGTCGACCAGGACGACCGCGCCGAGGGTGCCGGAGAACAGCCGGTCCCACAGGAACCAGAACCGCTCCTGGCCGGGCGCGCCGAACAGGTACAGCACGTTGTGCGCGTCCAGCGTGATGCGGCCGAAGTCGAAGGCGACGGTGGTGGCCGTCTTGGTGCCGACGTGCGCGATGTCGTCCACCGACTCGCCCGCCTGCGTCATCGTCTCCTCGGTGTTGAGGGGACGGATCTCGCTGACCGAGCGGACCAGCGTGGTCTTGCCGACGCCGAAGCCGCCCACGACGACGATCTTCAGACCGTTGTCGGCGGAGGCACCCAACGGGGTGCGCGCGTCAGAGATTGCGGAGTCCAACGAGCACCTGCTCCAGGATGTCGGGGTCGGTGATGGCGGGGCGGCGCGGATGACGGGCGCTGACATGGCCGGTGGCCAGCAGGTCGGACAGCAGCACCTTGGTGATGCTGACGGGCAGGCGCAGCTCGGCGGCGATCTCCACCACCGAGGTGGGGAACTCCGCCAGCCGCAGGATGGCCACGTGCTCGGACTGCATGCCGGTGGCCGCGGCCGACTCGGCGACGATCAGCGTGACCAGGTCCAGCGGGCTGCCGGCGCCGGTCCCGATCCGTCCCCGCGTGAGGGTGTAGAGACGGTCGGGAGCGTCGTCCCTGCCCGGACGGCTCATGAGGAGCGGGGCGGCGCGGTCAGGTGCTCGCCGAGCTGCTCCACCAGTTCGCTCATCGTGTGGCCGACCACGCCCGGGTCCGCGTCCTCGCTGGTCACCACGGCCAGATGGGCGCCCTCGCCGGCCTCGACGATGAACAGCACCCCGCCGTAGAACTCGGCCATCGCCGAGCGGACGCCGCCGCTGCCGTCGCCGAACTCCACGGACGCCCCGTGCGACAGCGACTGGATGCCGGCGGCGATGGCGGCGAGCTGGTCCGCCTGGTCGACGGACAACTCCGGGGTACGGCACAGCTTGAGGCCGTCGCGGGAGAGTACGAGCGCGTGCCGGGCGCCCGGAGTCTTCTCCAGCAGGCCCTCGAGGAGCCAGGTGAGCGTGTCGTCCGCGGTGGTCGGGCCGGTCATGAAGTGGTGTCGCCTTCCAGGTGCGTGTGCGGTTGCGTGGAGGGATGGGAGACAGCGGGGGTGTCGGCCGGGGCGCCTTCGCGTGGTTCATCGGGCCGGGTGTGCGGTGGCTGGCCCTCGGGGGCCGTGCCGGGGCGTACCGCGTTGCGGAAGCTGCTGAAGCGGGCCGCGCGCACCCTGGCCTCGTCGGGGCCGGGCGCGGGCCGTCCGGTGTCGTCCCGCGAGCGGTCCCGGTC
>NZ_MUNH01000307.1:0-4689 GCF_002154615.1 Streptomyces recifensis | reverse complement strand
GGTGTACGACCGGGGACGTACGCGGGGCCGACCGGGTTGCCGCGGCAGGCGTGGCGGGTCCGGCCGGCGGTGCGGTGAGCGTGCGCGGGGAGCTTTCTCAGGGGCGGACCCCGACGATTCCCAGGGTCGGTATCGCCCCTTAGAGTGACGCTTCTCCCGCTTCGTCTCCGTACCGTTGGGCATACGACGACAGACGGGGGCGCGGCACTCGGCCCGCCCCCGGCAGGCGGCCCGGTCGCGGGCCGACGACGACGGAGGAGCCCGCCATGACCGCCCTTGCCCGCCCCACCAACGGCCGCATGATCGGCGGCGTGTGCGCCGCGCTGGCCCGGCGTTTCGGTCTGTCGGCGGGGACGATGCGGGTGATCTTCCTGGTGTCCTGTCTGCTGCCCGGCCCGCAGTTCCTGCTCTACATAGCCCTGTGGATACTGCTGCCCTCCGAGGACAAGGCCCGCACCACCGCCTGGTGAGCGAGCCCCCGGTCGGCTTCCGCTCACGCGAAACGCCGCCGAGGTCGTCCCGGAGAGCACCGGACGGCCTCGGCGGCGTCGTGTATGGACCGAGGGCCTGTCCGACAGGCCCTCGCGCGTGGGGAGCGGCGCGCGGGGCGGGTGTCAGCCGAGCGGGATGCCGTTGAGGCCCAGGCCGTGGGTGGGCAGGCCCTGCACCGGCAGACCCCCGAGCAGTCCGGCGACGGGCGCGGTCGGCCCCTGGGCGAGCACCTTCTGCACGGCGGGGCGAGCGGTGTTCAGCCCGCCGCCGATCACACCCTGCCCCTGGGAGACGGCCTCGGCGGCGCCGGGCAGCACCTGGGTGACGTTCGCGGCCGGCAGCGTGTGGGCGACGGAACCCACGACGGGGAGGGCGTCCGGGGCGAGCGGAGCCGCGTCGGCAGCGCCCGCGCCGGCGGCGGCGAAAGCGGCACCGAGGGCGGCGACACCGAGGGTCTTGGCAGCAGACTGCTTCATGGTGAATGCGTCCTTGAATGCGGAGACATGGATCACGGATGATCCGAGCGGTCCATGACCGTAAACATCACGGACCGCCCGCCGCAATCACCGAAATGCGGACGGCCGGTGAATGTCTGTACGCATTCTCCGGGCGCGCCATTAGTAATACAGACCTCCTCTTTCCGCATACGCCCTGGTGACAGCGGCGAGTGGGAACGGTCGTCCGGGCTGTCGCCCTTCGCGTCCGGGGCGGGTGAAGTCGGTTGCCGCCGTGGACCGTTCATCGAAAGGAATGAACCTTGCTTTCATCGCATTGACTTCCGGGCCGGCACCGGAAATCGAGCGTGCGGACGGGCTCCTCGACAGGATGCGCGCATTCCGGCCGTTCACGCGGTGGCGCGATCCGTACCCCGTGCGCGTCGATACGCAATGGTGACCGCCGGGAAGGGTTTCGTACACCGCGCCTTCTGACAGTGTTCTGCCATGGGACAGCAAGCGACGACGCCGGTCCGGACGGCGAGGCTGGGAAAGGCGGTCGGCCCCGCGCCGGGCGCGGTCAGCGGAGCGGTACTCGTGCTCCCCGGCGGGGACGAGGTCTCCACCCGCAGGCCGTCCCCGTTCCTGCCCGGCACCTTCGCCCGCGCCCTGGCCCGCAGCCTGGCCCGCGCCGGCCGGGAGGAAGGGCTCGCCGTCCACCCGGTCCACTACCGCTACCGCGGCTGGAACGGCGCCGAGGCCCATCTCGCGGCGGACGCCAACTGGGCCGCGGACGAGGTGGTGCGGCGGTACGGGGACGTGCCGGTGTGCCTGGTCGGGCTGGACATGGGCGGCCGGGCCGCGCTGGGCGCCGGGGGCCACGAGGCGGTCAACTCCGTGGTGGCGATCGCCCCGTGGCTGCCGGAAGAGGGCGCGGACGCCGACGAGCCGGTCAAGCAGTTGGTGGGGCGCCGGGTGCTGATCGCGCACGGCACGAACGACGAACGGTGCGATCCGGAGCTGTCGTTCCGGCTGGCGGCCCGCGCGAAGAAGGTGAACCGGGAGGTGTGCCGGTTCGAGGTGCACTCCGACGGGCACGGGCTGCACCAGCACCGGGACGAAGTGCTCGCGCTGACCGTGGACTTCGCCCTGGGCGCCCTGTTCGGCGGCCCGCTGTCGCGCCCGGTGGAGGACGCGCTCGCGGCGCCGCCGCCGATAGGACTGCGGATGCCGCTGGCGTCGGGGTTCGGGAAGTCGCTGCGCAGATAGCCGGGTTCAGGAGGGGAGCAGCCCGCCCCGCCTGGAGAGCAGGAACTTCTTGAAGGCGGCCACCGGCGGGGTGTCCGTGCGGTCGGCCAGCCAGGCGACGCCGATCTCGCGCACCGCCCTCGGCGCGGTCACCGTCAGTTCCACCACGCCCGGCCGGGGCACGGTGGGCGGCGGCAGCAGGGCGACCCCGAGTCCCGCGGCCACCAGCCCGCGCAGCGTCTCCGCCTCCTCCCCCTCGAAGGCGACCCTGGGCCGGAACCCGGCCTCGCGGCACAGGTCGTCGGTGATGCGGCGCAGGCCGTAGCCGGGCTCCAGGGTCACGAAGGTCTCGTCGGCCGCCTCGGCGAGCCTGATGCGGCGGCGGCCGGCCAGCCGGTGGTCGGCCGGGACGACCAGGCGCAGCTTCTGCTCGTCCAGCCGCCGGGCGACCAGGTCGGGCGCGTCCGGCACCGGAGAGGTGAGGCAGAGGTCCAGCTGGCCCGCCCGGAGCCCCTCCAGCATGGCCTCGCCGTAGTTCTGCACCAGGCTGAAGCGCACCCGGGGATGGTCGGCGCGGAAGGCGTGCAGCAGACCGGGTACGGTCTCGGGGCCCATGGTGTGCAGGAAGCCGAAGGCGACCTTGCCGGTCGCCGGGTCGGCGTCCGCGCGGACCTCCTCGGCGGCGCGCTCGACCTCGGCGAGGGCCCGCTCCACCGAGCCGAGGAAGGTGCGGCCGGCCGGGGTGAGGGAGACGGTGCGGCCGTGCCGGGCGAACAGGTCCACCCCGAGGTCCTGCTCCAGCCGGACCATCGCGCGGGAGAGGGTGGACTGCGGGACGTTCATCTCGTGCGCGGCGCGGGTGACGTGCTCGGTGCGGGCCACCCCGGCGAAGTAGGCGAGGCGGGGCGCGAGCAGCAGCGCCATGTCTTCTGTGTCACCGGACGGTGACAGGCGTGGCTGTGACCTTCGCTGATGCTCCATGGGAACGATTATGGCGATTCCATGCATTGGACGGATGAGCGGTCGCGTCCGTAGCTTCGAGGCATGTCTCCCGCCAGTACCGGGGCGTCCATCAGCGTGGACGCCCGCACGCCCGTCCCCTCCCCCGAGACCTCCGCTCCGGCCCCGGCCGACTCGCGGCTGACGCCGGGCGGCCCCGGTTACCGCAGGATGAGCTTCGCCCTCTTCCTCGCGGGCGTGGCGACCTTCGCGCTGCTGTACTCCACCCAGGCGCTGCTGCCGCTGATCTCCGACGACTACGGGGTGGCGGCCGGCGAGGCGAGCTGGACCGTGGCGGCGGCGACCGGCGGGCTGGCCCTGTTCGTGCTGCCGATGAGCGCGCTGTCGGAACGGTTCGGGCGCCGGACCGTGATGACGGCGTCCCTGATGGTCGCTGTCGGCGTCGGCCTGCTGGTGCCGTTCGCGCCGTCCATCGGCGCGCTGGTCGCGCTGCGGGCCGTGCAGGGTGCCGCGCTGGCGGGGCTGCCCGCCTCCGCGACGGCGTACCTGGCCGAGGAGGTCCGGCCCAAGGCGCTGGTCACGGCGATCGGCCTGTTCGTCGCGGGCAACAGCGTGGGCGGCATGAGCGGCCGGGTCATCACCGGCTGGGTGGCGCAGGAGTGGGGCTGGCGGATCGCCGTCGGGGTGATCGGCCTGGTCGCGGTGGGCTGCGCGGTGGCGTTCCGGCTGCTGCTGCCCGCGCCCCGGCACTTCGAGGCCGGTTCGCTGCGCCCCCGCGTACTGGCCCGGGCGGTCCGTGACCACCTCTCCTCCCCGCTGCTGCGCCGCCTGTACGCGATCGGCGCGCTGTTCATGACGGTGTTCGGCGGCGTGTACACGGTGATCGGCTACCGGCTGACCGAGGCGCCGTTCTCGCTGCCGCAGGGCATCATCGGCTCGATCTTCCTGGTCTACCTGGTCGGCACGGTCTCCGCGTCGTCGGCGGGCCGGCTGGTGGGCCGCCTCGGCCGCCGGGGCGCGCTGTACACGGCGGCCGCCACGACGGCGGCGGGCCTGCTGCTGTCACTGGTGCCGGCCCTGCCGCTCGTCCTGCTGGGCCTGGTACTGATCACGGCCGGCTTCTTCGCGGGCCACGCGGTCGCCTCCTCGGCGGTCGGCAAGACGGCCACGCACGGCCGCGCCCAGGCGACCGCCCTGTACCAGTCGTCGTACTACATCGGCTCCAGCGCGGGCAGCACCGTCGGCGCGCTCGCCTTCCACTCCGGCGGCTGGGCGGGCACGGTCGGCGTCGGCCTGCTCGCGGTCGCGGGGGTCGTCGCGATCACCGCGCTGGGCACCCTCGCGGCCCGCACCGCCGCGCGCCGGGAGGCCGTACCGGCGCACTGATCCGGTGCGTGCGCCCGCCCGAGCTGCGGGTTTCCCGAGTCCGGGAGCCATTGTCAGTGGGCTGCGGTAGCTTCCGGAGTACTGGGGCGCGACGGCGCGCGTACGGGACGGCCACAGGGGTGGGTGGACGATGAGTGACAGCACGGCGACGGCGGACCTCGATGTCGCG
>NZ_MUNH01000306.1:0-2218 GCF_002154615.1 Streptomyces recifensis | reverse complement strand
AGTCAGACCGCTGTCGCGGGTGCCGCCGAATCCGTGGGCCATGACCACCCACGGGTGCCCGGCCGGGCCGGCCAGGGCGTCGCTGCCGAACTTCACCGACGACCGGGGATCGACACACCCGGCCGACGCTCGGCGGGCACTGCTACGGTTTCGACTGCGATTCGAATTTGAGGTGCGCGAGCGGAAGGGTGGGGTGGCCGCACATGGGCGGGGAGTACACCGAGGAGACCTACGGCGAGGTCACGGTGCTCGTCGGCGCCCGGCGCGGCGCGTATCCGTACGCCAACTCGCTCCTCGTACGGGGTACGGACGCCACGCTGGTCGTCGACCCTTCGCTGTCTCTCGTGGGCGGCGCGCCGCCCGCCGATGTCGTCCTGGTGAGCCACGCGCACGAGGACCACATCGCGGGGCTCGGCCGCTACGACGTGCCGGTGCACATCCACGTCGGTGACCTGGGCCCGCTCCGGTCCCGCGAGCTCATGGTCGCCGGGTTCGGCTACCCGCCCGAGGAGGCCCGCGCAGCCCACCGGATGCTGCGCGACGACTTCCACGTGACGGGACGCCCGGACGCCCTCGGCTTCACCGACGGCACCGTCTTCGACCTCGGCGGCCGCACGGTCACGGTGGTCCACCTGCCCGGCCACACACCGGGCCACAGCGGCTTCCTGATCGAACCGGACGGCTTCCTGTACGTCGCGGACATCGACCTCACCTCGTTCGGCCCTTTCTACGGCGACGCCCGCAGCGATCTGACGGAGTTCGAGGCGTCGATGCGCCGGTGCGCGGACATCGACGCCCGCTGGTACGGCACCGCCCACCAGAAGGGCGTGATCGAGGGGGCTGCTGAATTCCGGCGCGGGCTCGCCGGCTTCGCCGAGGTGGTCGAACGGCGGGAGGCAGCCCTGCTGGCCTTCCTCACCGAGCCGAGGACGGTCCCCGAGATAGCCGAGCAACGCCTTGTGTACCGGCCACATGTGTCGGGACCTCATGTGGACCCGGTCGAACGCCGCACGGCGACACACCACTTGGCCCGTCTGACAGCCAAGGGCCTGGTGACGGAGATCGAGCCGGGGTTGTTCCGGACGACCTGAGAGCAGCCCCCTCCGACGTTGATCAAGGGGTAGCGTCCACGACATGGACCTACACACCACCATTGAGCGCGCCCGACGACTCAAGAAGCTGCACGCCGAGTACAAGCCACTCGTACTGCCGACCGTCTGGGACGTCTGGTCCGCGCGGACGGCGGCCGGCGCCGGTTTCCCCGCGCTGACGATCGGCAGCCATCCGCTCGCCGACTCCCGAGGGGCCGCGGACCACGAGGGGCAGACCTTCGAGGAGGTGCTCGCCGCCGTCAGGCCGATCATCGCGGCGGTCGACGTCCCCGTCTCGGTGGACCTGGAGGCCGGGTACGGGCAGGAGCCCGCGGACCTCGTCGCCGGACTCATCGAGGCCGGCGGCGTCGGCCTCAACCTGGAGGACACCGTCCACTCGGACGGCGGACGCGTGCGCGGCACACAGGAGCACGCCGACTACATCGCCGGCCTCCGCGCGGCGGCCGACAAGGCGGGGGTTCCGGTGTGGGTCAACGGCCGCACCGATCTGTTCCTGCACGCGGAGAACCCGGCCGCCGTCCTCGACGAGGCGATCGAGCGCCTGCGGGCCATGGAACAGGCGGGCGCCGACAGCGTCTACCCGGTCAGCATCCAGGACGACGACGACCTGCTGACCGCTGTGACCGGCGCCGTCTCCATCCCCGTGAACTCCACCGCCCACCCCGTCAAGCACGACCTCGACCGCTTCCGCCGCCTCGGCGTCGGCCGCGTCACCTACGGGCCGCTGCTGCAATTCGCCCTGACGGACACGATGAAGGACATGCTCAAGCCCTGGGCACCGTAGAACTCCCGCCGCGCCGCCTCGCCCCCGACCTCGTGGTCATCGGCGCCGCGCTCCCTCCGCTCGCCCGGCGACGGGCTCGCGGCGACGGCTGATGCGGCGGGGACAACCCTCGGCCCCGCATCCGAGGTGCCGGGGATGCGGGGCCGGGATGGCTGCCGTGTGCCGGTTACTGCCGGCCGGTCCTGCGGCGCTTGGCCCAGAGCAGGCCGAGTCCGGCCGCGAGGAGCGCGGCGGCGAGCCCGGCGACGGTGAGCACCTGGGTACCCGTGGCGGCGAGACCGCCGCCACCGTTGCCGTCGGAGGGCGGGGTGGCCGGCGGCGT
>NZ_MUNH01000029.1:0-1767 GCF_002154615.1 Streptomyces recifensis | reverse complement strand
GTCCACGGCCACCCGCCAGCAGGCGGCCAGCCCGAGCAGCCCCTCGGCGGCCTGCTGGCGGGTGGCCGTGGACCAGGGCGCGGGCCTGGCGGCGGGCCTTGACCGGCTGGACGGCGCCCTGCGCGCGGAGCGGGACCAACGTGCGGATCTGCGCGCCCAGTTGTCCGGTGCTCGTGCCACGGCTCTGCTGCTGGCGGTGCTGCCCCTCTTCGGGCTGCTGCTGGGCGCCGCCATGGGCGCCGATCCCCTCCGGGTGCTGCTGCACACCGGCGCCGGGCTGGGCTGTCTGGTGGCGGGAGCGGTGTTCGAGGGCGCCGGCATCTGGTGGGCGGCCCGGATCGTGCGGGGAGCTGAGGCGGCATGAGCGGGGAGTTCGTCCACAGCCTGGGGGTGGCCGTGGGGATGGCCGTCGCCCTGGGCTGGGCGGGCCGCCGGCTGGAGCTGGTGCGGCACCGGCGCCTGGCGCGGCGGAGGGTGGCGGCACTGCTGGCCGTGGAGCCGCCCGGGGCCGGTCGTTCTCTCGCGGGCGCCGACGCGGCCCGGAAGTGGCTGCCGGTGGCCGGAGTCGGATGCGGGGCATGGGCGGTGGTCGGCGGGATCTTCGGAGTGCTGGTGGGGATCGGGGCCGGTGTGGCGCTGTGGCGGTGGCAGGAGCGCCGGGTGGCGGCGCAGCCTGCGACAGAGCTGGACACGGCTGCGGCGGCTCGCCAACTGCCCCTCGCTGCCGAGCTGCTGGCCGCCTGCATCGAGGCGGGGGCGGGGCCCGTGGCCGCCGCCCAGGCAGTCGGGGAGGCGCTCGGGGGCCCGGTCGGTGACGCACTGGCACGGGGTGCGGCGGAAGCACGCCTCGGCGGTGAACCGGCGGACGCCTGGGCCCGGTTGACCGCCCTTCCCGGCGCCGGAGCACTCGCCCGGCTGCTGGAGCGGGCCGACCGGTCGGGGCTTCCGGCGGCCGAACCCGTGGCCCGGCTCGCGTCGGACGTGCGGGCGGAGTCGATACGGGCGGCCACGGTCCGGGCCCGTCGGGCGGCCGTACTGATCTCGGCGCCGGTCGGGCTGTGCTTCCTCCCCGCCTTCATCGCGGTCGGCGTCCTGCCCGTGGTCATCGGCCTCGCAGGCGGCGCGATGGAAGGAGGTGGGCCCTGACCGAGCGGACCGACGTGCACGACAACGACAACGAAGCTGCGAAGAAAGGAACGTGAGATGCGTGAGAAGGCCGGCAGGGCATGGGCGCTGCTGCGGGAACGCTGCCGCAAGGACGCCGGAATGGTGACCTCCGAGTACGCCATGGGGATCATCGCGGCGGTCGGATTCGCCTTGCTGCTCTACGAGGTCGTCACCAGCGGCCAAGTGAAGGCGGAACTCCAGGGCATCGTGAAGCGAGCGCTCAGTGCGCGCATGTGAACGAGGCGCCGACCAGGGGTTCGTGACGGCGGAGGCGGCCGTGGTGCTGTCGGTGCTGGTGGCGTTCACCATGGCGCTGGTCTGGGGGCTGCTTGCCGTGGCCGCCCAGATCCAGTGCGTGGACGCCGCCCGCACCGGGGCGCGGGCCGCCGCCCGCCAGGATCCGCCCGACGCGGTGGTCCGGCTGACCAGGGAGGCGGCACCGAGTGGCTCGACGGTCAGCGTGGCTCGCGAGGGCGAGCAGGTACGCGTCACGGTGGTGGCGAAGCCGCCGGTGCTGACGGGGCTGCCGTTCGAGGTGCGGGAGGAGGCCGTGGCCGCCGCCGAGGAGGCGGTGGGGGCCGGAGAGGAGGGGCCATGAGG